>JBEIHC010000012.1:0-44268 GCA_040381555.1 Bacteroidia bacterium | reverse complement strand
GAAATTGCGCGTGGAATAATTTAGCCATACTGCCTGAGCATTGGAATTATTTTTTTGTGTACCCGGAGTGAATAAATGATGATAAAATATTTTGCCTCGAAGTTTATTATCAGCAGTGGCTAAATTATAATCAATACCTGCCACGCGGTTGAAATCAGAAGTGTTTAATTTGTTGGCAGAAAATCCTTGGCGATTCACTAGTATTCCGGAAATATTGGATCGAGTAAATACTTGTCTTTGGAGGGCAAACACAGAGTAATTTTGGCTTTCCAGCATGAGGTCGCCTCTGCCTTCTGTTTGCATAGTCATTGCGCCCATTCTCCAGTTTTCGTCTAATCGCCCACTGATTCTGCCTCCTCCAAGAATGCGGATAGATTCAGGCAGGCCGGAGGTTTGTAATATTCCAATTTGTCGGGAAAAGAAGGGACGAATGTTTCTGAATCCAAAATTGGAGAATAGGTCACTATTTTCGATAAAGAATTGCCTTCGTTCTGGGAAAAAAATAGAGAAGCGACTTAAATTGGTTACTTGTCGGTCCACCTCTACCTGTGAGAAATCGGGGTTGATGGTTAGGTCTAAATTTAAAGAAGAGGTAATGGCAATTTTTGCATCAGTTCCCATGCCTGGTGTATTCTTATTGCTTCCAGGTTGAGTGTAATCTCGCGCTGTTTGCCAAGTGACAAATGGAATCAGGGCAGTACGATTTTTAGCACGGGGCGGTTTTTCTTCCCAGATTAATCTTCCCGTGAAAGCTAAAGTGCCTACTTGGAAATTTCTAGGGACAGGGCACCAGGATGAATTTTCATTTCGCTTTAAATCATTTCTACTAAAGTTGATTCCCCATTCTGAAATATCTCTGTTGTATCGTAGTGTTCTAAAGGGAATGGCTATCTCTACCACCCATCCATAGGATTCCCTAGATACTTTTGAAAACCATTGATTATCCCAATCTGAATTTGGCCCAAAAGCGCCACCATAAGAAAGTAAGCCTTCTTGTTGCACTCCATAAGGACTAACGGCAAAGCAGAATCCATTTGTCCCATCCATAAATGGATCTATGTAGAGCGCAAACGCGTCATTACTGCCATAATTAAAATCTCTCTTTAAAGTTTGTACTGTGTAATTGCCTGGAATAGAATCAAAGCAGATCGCGCCTATGTATAAATAAGTATCATCATGGGTTACCTTGACACGGGTCCGCGTTTGAGCAAAAGAAGAATCAAAAGGGAAATTTTGATAAAAAGGAATAGTAGAATCTGCGAGCATCCATGCTTCTTCAGAGAGTTTACCATCCAGCTGTATATTTTGCTTGGATTTATGTATGACTAGATGATAATTTTCCTTATTGGGCACTTCCCCAGCTTGTACTAAAACCGAATAAAGTAACCCCACTAAAAATAAAAAAAACGCGAAAAAGTTTAGGGGCACAGATTGTATTTTGAAAAAAATTACGGGATGAGATTCTTTTTTAATTCACCATTATGAGCGACATAGCTATATTTTCCAATGGAGAATTTAACTGTTTCCTGCAAGTTTCCACTAAAGCGAATTTCTTCCTGCATAGTTAAGATGGACCCACCTGTAATATAGGCTAAAGTTAAGTAGTTTATATCAGGAGGTTCTGGATTGGTGCCACATAAAATTACATGTACCGGTCTTTTTATTTTTTTTATGAGCGCCATGTCTCTTGGTGGAGCGCGATTATCAGCTATCAGTACCACTTCTTCACAGTAGGAATAAAATTTCAGTCCTTTCAAGATTGCTTCCAGATTATTCTCGGGTGCATCTCCACCATTTCCAGCCCGCATGGCTTTTTCGAGGGTAACATAAATATTATCCAGACTATATACATCCATGGAATAAATTCCCCCTGTTTTACCTATCGATTTCGTTCTTGTTTGACCTTTATATTTATTGTCATCGCCATCGTTGAAAATGACCATGTGCTTAATTAAATCTCTCGAAATATTTTGTTTATGCCAATAGACCATTTGAGCACTATATTCGTACATGGATCCGGTCCAATCCATGATTACAAGCATCTTTTTCCAATCAGTTTTGCGATTAAAAGCTCTTAATACCACAGTGTCGGCAGGTAAAGTGTCACCTTCTACAATTCTATGCACTAGCTCAATTTGTTTTCCATATCCATCTCTAATTTTAGCTGTCCAAGCTTTGCGCGGTTTGTATTTAATTACGATGCCATGATACATTTCTTTTGCAGTTTCTGCATCGGAGCATTTTGTTTGTAAAATTATTTTCCATTTAATGGAGGTATCCTGTAAAGAGGGATCTAGTTGAAATAATTCTTTCAGACGGTTTTCTAGTAGCCAATCATAGTCTGTTAGCCATTTGTCAAAATCCCTTGGATACTTTGTATATACTAATTGAATTTCGTAAACCTGTTTTTCTTGGTTCACATTTTTCCATGCCTCTGGATTCAGTATTTCTGAACGGGCATATGACATACGCAGCGATACCTGTCTATCTAAAGGATTAAAAGAATAAAAGGGCGTTTCTTCAATTTCAAATGGCAGACTGTAGGGGAAATTCGCAGGAATGTTTTGTCGCTGGGCGTAAATGGAATTTAAGCACAGGAAAGCAATTGCGATTAGCCCACTTTTAGAAAAACATACGCGATTACGGAAATAGCAAAATCTTACCAACTCTTTCTGGATTCTGCTCAAGCGATTGTTTTGGAAAATTCTATGTATAGCCAGTATTGACTTATCGACCATACTTAAAATTAAGAAGAAATTTTCTAAATGAATAGAGTTATTCAGGAAAAAACCCAACGGATGACCTCTTTAATAGACGGTTTCTTGCCATACATGAAAATACCCGTCCGATAAATTCTCCCTGCGAGCCAGATGACAATCAGGAATGTTACGATAAGCGAAACCATAGACGCTACTATTTCATACCAAGGCACTTGGATACTCGCGAGCCTTACCATCATACAAACAGGGGAGAAAAATGGAAAGATGGAGCAGAACACAGCGACACTGCCATCCGGCTGTTGCAGAATGGTTCCTAAAAGCATCATTGGAATTATTAAAGGAATCGTGATGGGCCAAACCAGCTGTTGTGCATCACTTTCTTGATCCACTGCGGAACCAACGGCAGCGAAAAGGGAGCCATATAGTAGGTATCCGCCTAAGAAGTAAAAAATGAAATAGAAGATTAAGCTGAAATCAAACTGACGAATACCGGCAGTAATTTCTTCCGCCATTTGATTCTGGTCTTCGGTTGGAAGATTGTCCTGCATTTCCTGCATTCCTTGCATTCCTTGCATGTTTTGCAATTCTCCCTGTACATTTTGGGTAGCCTGAATGTCACCAGAAATCATTGGCATAGCAATCGCACTTATTCCTACCAGTAAGATAATCCATATCAAGAATTGAGTGAGTCCAACCGCGGCTATTGCTAGGATTTTTCCAATCATAAGTTGAAATGGTCTTACGGAGGAAATAATTACTTCAACGATTCGATTCGTTTTTTCTTCAATTACTCCACGCATAACAATCATTCCATAACTAAACATAAAAATGTAAATTAGAATACCCATTACATATCCCAGCATTGCAGCAATTCCGGTACTGGATCTCTCTGTACCCTCTTCTGTTACTTTCAGTGTTTTAAGTTTTACTTCTTGGGTAATCCGTTTCATTTGCTCTTGGGTGATTCCGGATTCTGTTAATCTGATTTTTCGGATAACTTTTGTTAGGGTATCTTCTAAGGTAGATTTTAAGGAGATTGGAATATTTCCAGAAGATTGGATTTCGGCACGCGGCTGATCTGCTAGAATGAAGGAACTATCTATAATGAGATATCCCCTATTTTTATCCTCTTGTAGCCAAGTAGTTAGGGAAGTTCCTTTGGGCAATTGAGTGGAAAATGTGAGTTCTCCCTTTTTGCCTTCTAATATAGGAGTGAAAACGCCTGTCTTATCCTGAAGGTGTATTTCAAACTGCTCATCTTCTTTCCAAGTAGATGCCAGTATGGCTACCGCGGCTATGGCCACTACAGCAAGTGGGGTAAGTAAGGTGGAAAGTAAAAATGTTTTGCTTTTTACCCGAATCAAATATTCGCGGATGATTATTAGTTGAATTTTTTTCATTTGGCAGCTTGATTACTAACAACTTCAATAAAAATATCGCTGAGTGAAGGTAAGTGCAGTTCGATTTTCTGAATTCTACAAGACTCATTCATCTCCCGGATAAAGGTTCTCGAATCGAGATTATCAGACAATTTGACCTGATATTCTTCCCCATTTCGAGCAATTACTTCCATACCACTTAACTCAGGTAAGTGGGACTCTTCCTCCAGTTGTATGTTGTAAATGGATTTACGATGTCTTTTGCGAATCTCTTTTACATTGCCCTCCAAAACAACTTTCCCTTTATTGATTAGAGCAATTTCATCACATAGTTGTTCCACTTGTTCCATTCTATGGGTAGAAAACAAAATGGTCGCCCCTTTATCTTTCAACTCATGAATGACCTCTTCTACGAGTTTTGAATTCAGCGGGTCTAAACCAGAAAAGGGTTCATCCAGAATGATCAGGCGAGGATTGTGGGCAATGGTTGCAATGAACTGAATTTTCTGTTGCATTCCCTTGGATAACTCTTCTACTTTCCGGTTTTTCCAAGTTGAGATTTCCATTCGAGACAGCCAGTAATCTGCGGCAACTTCTGCCTCCTTCCCGCTCATTCCTTTGAGTTGTAGCAGGTAATGCAGTTGCTCCCCAATTTTCATTTTTTTGTACAGTCCTCTTTCTTCGGGCATGTACCCGATAAATTGCTGATCACTTTCCTGAAATGGTTTTCCCTGAAATATAATTTGACCTTCATCAGGACCTGTAATTCCGGTGATCATTCGGATTAGAGAAGTCTTTCCGGCTCCGTTGGGTCCCAGTAAGCCAAAGATAATTCCTTGGGGAATTTGAAGACTGAGATTGTCAACGGCAGTTTTGGTCGCATATCGTTTACTTACCTGTTGAATATCCAGAAATAAGGAGGGTACAGTTGGATTCATGGTACAAAGGTAAACAGGAGAGGCTTGAATGGGAGAGAATTGTGATAAATGGTTTATTTTGGGGAATGCCATTTGTCTCAGAAATCAACCGAATAGGTAAAATGGCGAATGGTGAGGGTATTTCTACTAATTTCGTCTTAAATTTTTGATTGTTATGACTTGCTTTTCAACAACATTTCGTCTCCTTATTGGAGCAATTATGATATTTTCAGTCTGGATTTCTGAAAATGAATTGAGGGCTCAATCTGTTTATACCCCTGAATTGCTCTGGAAACTCAATCGAATTACTGAATATCAAGTTTCGCCTAATGGGAAGGAAGTGGTGTTCGGTTTGAGGAATTTTTCTTTAGAGGAGAACAAAGGCTATACAGATTTATGGATTGTTTCTTTAGAGTCAGGTACTGCTAGAAAAATCACCCAGACAGCTGAAAGTGAATTTAACCCTAGGTGGAGTCCTGATGGTTCAAGGGTTGGGTTTCTGAAAACCATCGCTGGGAAAGTGAATTTATATGAAGTAGAGCCAAATGGTGAAAATATCCGTCAGGTTTCAGATTGGGCCGAAGGAGCGGAGGGATTTGAATATTCCCCTAAAGGAAATTTTATTTTGTTTTATAGAAAGGTAAAAGTCGGTAAAACAGCTAAAGATATTTATCCGGATTTGCCCAAGGCAACAGGGGAGATTTACGATGAATTAATGGTGCGGCATTGGGATCAATGGTCTGACGGAACCTATAATCATTTGTTTGTACAGGCTCTTTCTTCTGGAAAACTTCAGGGACAAGAAGTTGATTTATTAGCTGGACAGCCCTACCATGCACCTACCATGCCCCATGGAGGGCTTGAGCAGGCTAGCTGGAGTCCTGATGAAACGGCAATAGCTTACGCCTGTAAAAAATTAGGCGGAACAGCCTCAGCGCAAAGTACCAATACCGATATTTATCTCTTTAGACTAAATTCTCAGCAGACGATAAATCTTTCAGAATCCAATAAGGGGTATGATTTGGAACCTTCCTTTTCACCTGATGGAAAATCAATTGTTTGGCTTAGTATGAAAACACCCGGATATGAGGCGGATAAAAATAGAGTAATGCTTTACTCCTTTTCTAATCAGTCGATACGGGAGCTTACCGCCAACACAGATGTGACCATAGAGAAATTAACCTGGGCAAAAGATGGATCTTGTTTGTATGCTCAAGTACCCATGAATGGCACAGAGCAGATCGCGAAAATTGCCCTGAATAATACTAGCACTCAATCGGAGGTAACCGTTCTGACCAAAGGCATGCATAATTTATCCGGGCCTCAAGTAGTTTCAGCTAACGAGCTGCTAGTGATGAGGACCTCTATGTCTCACCCGGCAGAGTTGTATCGTATTGATGTGTCGAGTGGAAAAGATATTCCTTTGACAGATGTAAATAAGGAAAATCTGGCAGGAGTAAAAAATGGAAAAGTAGAATCAAGAATGGTGACTACCACCGATAATAAGCAGATGTTGGTATGGGTTATTTATCCTCCAGATTTTGATCCCAATAAAAAGTATCCGGCATTACTATATTGCCAGGGAGGACCTCAGAGCCAGGTGAGTCAGTTTTTTTCCTATCGATGGAACTTTCAACTAATGGCGTCGAAAGGATATATCATCATTGCCCCCAATCGCAGAGGTTTACCAGGTTTTGGTCAAGCGTGGAATGATGAGATTGGCGGTGATTGGGGAGGTCAAGCTTTTCGTGATTATTTATCCGCAACCGATTCTATTGCAAAATTACCTTTTGTGGATGCCAGCAGACTCGGAGCCGTTGGAGCCAGTTATGGCGGATATTCAGTTTATTGGTTGGCTGGGAATCATCAGAATCGTTTTAAAACTTTTATCGCTCATTGTGGGGTGTTTAATTTGGAGAGTATGTACGGGGCTACCGAAGAAATATTTTTTGTTAATAGGGAAATGGAAGGGCCTTTTTGGAATAGTCCCAAACCCAAAAGTTATGATGCATTTTCGCCTCATAAATTTGTTGGAAACTGGAATACCCCAATGCTCGTGATTCATGGGGACAGAGATTTTAGAGTACCGGTTACGGAGGGGTTGAATGCCTTTAGCATTGCCCAGGTAAAGGGTATTCCCAGTCGCTTTTTATGGTTCCCGGATGAAGGGCATTGGGTAACTAAGCCTCAGAATTCAGTCTTGTGGCATCGGGTCTTTTTAGATTGGCTCGGAAAAACTTTATAATTCATTTACTCCTGTTTAGAATTCGGAAATGAGAAAAGTATTTTATTTTATTATTTGTTTTGGCTTGCTGCAAGCAGGTCTTTCGGCTCAAGTAATTACAGCAGAAGAGGTAGTGATGAAAGGCCGAACAAGCCTGGCGCCCGCAACTTATCGTCAGCCAGCTTGGATTCCCGGCACTACTCTGCTGACTTGGGTTGAAGGGGAGAATTTATTTTTGTATTCCTCCGGTTCCGATTCAGCGGTAAAACATTTTACCTTGAATCAATTAAATGCCCTGCATCAGGAACAGGGGCTAGATTCTGTAAGGTCCTTCCCACTATTTAACTGGGTAGAAGGAAAAACTGGCTGGTATCAATCTGGGGGGAATATTGTGGTGTTTGATCTGGCCGCACAAACAATCTCTCTGAGAAATACTTTTGATTCAAAGGCTGAGAATATAGATGTTGAACCCACTTATTATTCCGTCGCTTTTACTCGAGGAAATAATTTATTTATCTCAACCCGCGGTACAGAAATTCAGGTTAGCAAAGATGAGAAAGAGGGCATCGTTAATGGACAAAGTGTGCATCGCAATGAATTTGGAATCGTCAAAGGCACTTATTGGTCACCGAAGGGAAATCTGCTGGCTTTTTATAGGATGGATGAAAGCATGGTTACCTCTTACCCTATATTAGACTTGAACTCAACTCCTGCCACCACAAGAAATATTCGTTACCCAATGGCTGGAGATACGAGTCACCAAGTAAAGGTGGGGATATTGAATGTGTTGAAACAAAAAACAGTTTGGCTAGCGAGCAGTGGCCCTGCAGATCAATATTATACCAATATTACCTGGTCGCCAGATGAGCGTTTTGTGTATTTGGCAGTGCTCAATCGGGACCAAAATCATCTGAAACTTCAGAAGTATGATTCCAATACAGGAGAGTTATTGTCTACCATCTTAGAGGAGCAACATGAAGCTTATGTAGAACCCCAGCATGGACCAATTCTACTGGACCCAAGCGGAAGAAGAATGATTTGGCAAAGTGAAAAGACAGGGAATAATCACCTGTATCTTTGGGAGGAGGGCAAAGAATTGGTAACACTCACAGAAGGTGATTGGGATGTATTGGAAGTAGTTGGGGTGACAGCAGATGGAAACCAGATTTATTTTCAAGCTAGTGGGGAAGATGGGATGAGTAGGCATTTATATAGAGCCAGTATTGAATTGGGGAAAATGGAGAAAATGACGAAAGAACCAGGCACCCATTATACCAAGGTTAATTTAAACACAGGCGACTATTTGGATATATTCACTTCATTGGAAGTTCCCCGAATGCTTACCGTTTATACTGCTGAGGGTAAAAAGGAATTGTTGAAGGCTCCTAATCCTTTGATAAAGTACGACGCCTGTGAGGTACGGTTATTGAAGTTTTACACCGAGGATTCTGTGGCGTTAAATGCGCGGATGATATTACCCACGAAATTTGATTCCAGTAAAACCTATCCAGTACTCGTATATGTGTATGGTGGGCCCCATGCTCAGATGGTTACGAATTCTTGGTTGGGAGGCGCAGATTTATGGTTGTACTCTATGGCTCAAAGAGGTTTCATAGTTTTTACTTTGGATAACAGGGGAAGTGGTAATCGGGGAAAGAAATTCGAGCAATATACTTTCCGAAACTTAGGGGAGAAAGAGGCAGAAGATCAATTAATTGGAGTAAATTATTTAAAAGGACTGTCTTATGTCGATTCAAAAAATCTGAATGTGTTTGGATGGAGTTTTGGCGGGTTTATGACAATTAATTTGATGACCCGTCATCCGGGATTATTTAGGAAAGGGGTTGCCGGTGGCCCTGTTTGCGACTGGCGCATGTACGAGGTGATGTATACGGAGCGATATATGGACACTCCAGAAAAGAATCCTGATGGATATGCTGCGAGTAACTTAATGAATCGGATTGGTGAGTTGAAGGGGGATTTGATGGTCATTCATGGTACCTCTGATGATGTGGTATTGTGGCAGCATAGTCTGTTACTTCAACAAAATGCGGTAAAAAAGGGGATAATACTGGATTATATGTCCTATCCAGGTCATGCGCACAATGTAATGGGGAAAGATCGGGCTCACTTACATCGGGTTGTGTCTCGATATTTTGGATTGGAGTAGGATTATGGAGAAATTTTTCGCAGGCCCATTTTTGGGCTTAATTAATTGATTTACAATTATCTATTTTTTTTAGTTGTGTTATTCTTTTCAGAAAAAGTGGCATTGTTAAGTAATCATTTGCATGATTTACCTATTGGTGGAGTAACCTATCCGGTAAAAAAATAGTATTATTGTAATACGAATGTAACTCTCACTTAAAGTTTAATGTTATGGCACTTCTTATTTTGAAACTAATGATGTGGTTATCTTGGTACTCTGGAGTAGGAATTGGGTATGAAATGCCTGCAGTTCAACTAGATTCCAGTATACATAGCAGTACAGGAAGAATTCAATTTGATCCTGGGACTGTCAAGAATGTAAAGGGGGATGCTCTAACAGTCACTCGGACAATTGTTTTGGAAGATGATACCCATTTCAGACCATTCTTTAACCTAAAAAAGTAGTCAGGATTTTCAAAAATGAGAAATTCCTTCTAATTTTAATCCGGGCAACTCTGTAGTCCGGTTCACAAAAAACAGAGGGTGTATGAATCCAGCACTTAAGATGGATCAAGATTGAAGATTTAATTTGTTATGAAAAAAGTACTGTTACTCCTAGTAGCAATTATCCCGGTTTTGGCAACTGCCCAGTCAGCGAAATATCGCTTTCTGCCCAGCCAGCCTGTAACCAGTACCCAAGTAAATGGGTCGAAAATTAAAGTTATGGCCTTAAATGGGTCGGAAACCGTTCGGCAAGCACCTTCTTCAGGAGCTGCCCTAAGGACATCTGCTGTGAATCACGGAGTTTTAGCCGGTTATTCTTCTTATGACCTACAATCTAATGCATCTGTAGCTCGTCGTCATTGGGTTCATGATGCAATTGGTGGTCAAAATATTACTACCGTTTGGACTATGTCCAATAGTTCTAATCCATGGAACGATCGTGGTACAGGCTACAATTACTTTGCAGGTAACAACACAGGTAGTTATGGAGCTGCTCCAACTGCGCGCGTTGAAACGCAAAGAACTGGATGGCCTTGTATTGCCAAAATGACAGATGGCAGTGAATTGGTTGTTTCACATGATCCTGCTACAGGTTCTGAAAGATTGCGTTTCTATAAAAATACAGCTGCGGGTTCTACAACCTTCACAGAAATGCCAACTACCATTACCTCCAGCCGTGCCATTTGGCCACGCGCTGCAGTTTCAGGAACAAATATTTATGTGGTGAATAATCACCAAGATACAGGATATACTCATCCGACTTCTCAAGTGAAAATCCCCGTGTTTTTCTCCCGTTCTTCTGACGGAGGTTCTACTTGGGCTGATGACCATATTCAATTGCCAGGTTATGATACTGTACGGTATATGAATGGTGGTGGAGATACTTACGCTTTAGATGCTAAAGATAATTTCGTAGCAATCGTTTTAGGAGGTTATTTTGATGATGTAGCTCTTTGGAAATCGTCTGATTACGGTGTAACTTGGACAAAGACTTTGATAGATTCTTTCCCATTGGCAGGTTATTACAATATGAATAACAGAACTTCTGATGTTTATTTGAATAACGATCCTACAACTCCAGGTCAGGATGGTATTCCTGATACTCTTCTTTTCAACGATGGTTCCGTAGAAGTTTTGATTGACAATAACAATGCTGTTCATGTATTCTATGGTCTTTCACGCGGCGTTAAGCCAGATGTAAGTGCAGATTCTGCATTCTTCTTCCCAGCAACTAATGGTATCGTTCATTGGACCGAAGCTAATCCAACTGCATTAACTGTAATTGGTGGTGCTGAAGATTGCGATGGCGATGGTTTCTTGAATCTGTTAGATGGTACTACTAATGGAGATGCAACCGGCTTAGGTGGTCGTTATCGTTTGTCTGGCTTGGCCTCTATGCCAAGTGCAGGTATTGATGCTTCTGGAAATATTTTCTGTATTTATACAGCCATTAATGAGCTAGATACTACAGATGGTACTTTCAACGGTATGTTCCAAAATTACCGCGATGTTCATGTAACTTATTCTAGTGATCAAGGTTTGACTTGGTCAGCTGTTCAGAATGTTACCAATGATGCCGTTGGAACTTTCAATGGTAATGAAGAGGTTTTTGCTTCTATTGCTCGTAATGTAGGTTCAACTCTTGAAATCACATATCAGTGGGATACAGAGCCAGGAACAGAACTTCAAAATGGAGATGATCCAGGATTGAATGAAATTCGTTCGGTAGGTATTCCTGTTTCTTTAGTCACTAGTAATGCATTTGAAAGTGCTTGTGGTAAATCTACAGCAATGGATCAACTTACAGGTCCTTTCACTTCTGCCCCTTCAAACGGAGTAGTTTCTTTGACAGACGCTTTCAGCACTGTTGTTTATCCTAATCCTACTTCTGGAGTGGTTAACTTCTCTTTTGAATTATCTAATGCAGGTAAAACAGAAGTAGTTATTTCTAATCTGATGGGTCAAGCAGTTCACACTGTTGCATCTGGTGAGTTTGCTGCTGGTCAGCATGAAGTTCGTGCTGAATTGGGTAACCTTTCTGCTGGTCTTTATCTATACACAGTTCGCTCTGAAGGAAAATCATTCTCTGGTCGCTTGATGATTCAGAAATAATATCTTTCTATTTGATCATGCAAAAGGGCGTCTATTTGACGCCCTTTTGTTTTTTATAAGGCATATGTTTTGTCTTAGATTTTTACGATTTTTTTCATAACCCTTCACTGGCAATTACTTGTCAAAATCACAGCTTAATAGTTAGGTGGGTTAATCATTGGAGTTTATCCTGACAATTGAATATTTCCCTGTAATTTTACCAGAGTTTTATCGTTACCAAATATCTATCTTATCCAATATGCTGAAGCAGGGCCTCAATCAAAAATTATTACAAAAGCTATCTCCCCAACAAATTCAATTTATTAAGCTTCTTCAGGTTCCTACTATAGATATGGAAAGGAGAATCAAGGAAGAATTGGAGGAAAATCCGGCATTAGAGGAAGAAGAAAATAAGAGTCTAGTTTCAAGTGAGTCTTATTCTGGGATTGGAGAAAATCCTAACTCTACGAGTTCAGCGGATGAATCTGAACAGCGAAAGGATGAAGACTCTAATTCAGGATCGGATGAGAATTTGGATGAGTATTTTGGGTCGGATGATTCTTATGACAATACAGGGAGACTGCCTTTTAGTTCGGATGATGAGGAGCGTTACGAAGCTCCAGTTATCCAACTTTCCAGTTTAATGGATAGTTTAGATGCTCAATTGGGAATGATGAATCTCGATGAACTAGAGCAGGAAGTTGGTCATCATTTAATCGGGAGTTTGGATGATAATGGTTACCTTACCCGAAGCTTAGAAGCGATTCAGGATGACCTTGCTTTTCGGAGGAATATTGAAGTGAGTATGGATCTATTGGAAAAGGTCCTTTATTCTATTCAACGAATGGAGCCTGCAGGGGTTGGGGCTCGGGACTTAAGGGAATGTTTAATGGTTCAAATACGGCGGAAAGAACCTACTCCTGAAATTCAGCTCGCTTTAAAAATACTGACTGATCATTTTGATGAGTTTAGTAAAAGGCATTTCGATAAGCTTACAAAAAGGCTCCATATTTCGGAATCTCAACTCAAAAGTGTTATTCAACTGATTTCGCGTTTAAATCCTAAACCGGGAGAATCTCAATCTCAGGATAAGACAACCTATATTGTTCCTGATTTTCTGCTGATGGTAAATCAGGGCGAGATTGACATAAAACTCAACAGCCGGAATGCTCCTGAATTAAGAGTGAGTAAGTCATATCGGGAAATGCTAAAAGAGTATGCTGAAAAGCAGAAAAAAACAAACGCATCTTCTGAATATAAAGAAGCGGTTCAGTTTATGAAGGCAAGAATTGATAATGCCCAATGGTTTATTGATGCGGTTCGTCAAAGGCAGGTAACACTGCTGAAGACTATGGTCAGTATCGCTTCCAGGCAAAAGGCATTTTTTATTTCTGAGGGAGATGACCGAACTCTAAGGCCCATGATTTTGAAAGATGTAGCGGATGAAGTACAAATGGATATTTCTACAATTAGCCGTGTAGCGAATAGTAAATTTGTACAAACTGAGTTTGGGATTTATCCGTTAAAATATTTCTTTTCAGAAGGCGTTACAACGGAATCTGGGGAGGAAGTTTCCAATAAGCAGATTAAGAAAATACTCAGTAATATGATTGAGGCTGAAGATAAGCGCAATCCACTTTCGGATGAGCAACTGAAGGAATTACTCAACGAGGAAGGATTTCCAATTGCCCGAAGGACGGTAGTGAAGTATCGTCAGGAAATGGAGATTCCGGTTGCAAGACTCAGAAAGCAATTGTGAGCAATAAAATTCCTGCTAGAGTAGTTTCGGTTATACTACACCCTGCAATCTTACAGGGATTGTATGTTTTTTTGCCAATTGAAATACCGCGGCCTAATATCTTGATTATGCTGCAGGTTTTGGGTATAGCTGCAATCCTTCCTTTGGTGATTTCCGGGATTTATCTAAGATGGGCTCAGGTGGAAGATGTTTTTACCATTCCCCGAGAAAATCGAATGATTCCATTTGGAATAAGTATTTTCTGTTTGGGGCTCACATGGTATTTGTTTCGTGATCGTTACCCTTGGTTGTCGGAGAGAATTATTTGGGTACTGTTGCTGAATTCGGTTGCATTCTTTGTTACTCTGTGGGAGAAACTTTCCTTACATGTGTATGCTCTATGTGCAGTCACAGTGCTGTGGATTCCCTTTTGGATGGCATCCTTAGTTTTTTTGCTTCCTTTGGTTTTGTGGGCTAGGATTCGATTGAAAGCTCATTCCAATTGGCAACTTTGGTTGGGCGCTTTGATGGGTGTAAGCACAGCTCTTTTGATTCGACTTTGGGAGGATATTCTATAAAAATTCTATTCGGTAATTTCTTTTCCTCTATAGGTAAGTCGAATCTCAACCCTACGATTAGAGCCTTGAGCTTCTTGAGATAGATACTGTGTATGGGGTTTGTCTTTTCCTTGCGCAACCAGAATGCACCGTTCAGGGGAAATACTATAGTTGTTGGCCAGCACATCCACTACCGCTTTGGCTCTGCGCTCTGATAGTTTTAAATTGTACTCACGATTTCCCCGAATGTCTGCATGACCAATTAGCTTGATTCCTAATTCTGGAATTTTCTCCATTAATAAGGCGAGTTGGGATAAGGACTCATAATATTCATTCTTAACAATGGATTTGTCAAA
This sequence comes from Bacteroidia bacterium, assembly GCA_040381555.1. Lineage (GTDB taxonomy): Bacteria > Bacteroidota > Bacteroidia > J057 > RFSG01 > CANHCC01. The sequence continues at coordinate 29,634 of JBEIHC010000012.1, read as the reverse complement.
GTCGTAATAAATCATCAGGAAATTCCAGGTATTGAGCATGGGTTTTAATGCCTCAATTTCAGAGATTGAATTGGTCTCAGAATCGTCCTGTTCAAAACTTTGTCCTTTAAAATTAACCAATAAACCGGGCAAGCTTTCAGGTTCCAAATCCCGATAATCCGGAACTCCATCCTGGTCAGTATCTTTTGGTACTCCTTGTTCATTAACTGCCAATTCTACTGGGGTAAATGGATCCAAATCGTACAAATCAGGAACTCCATCTTTGTCTCGATCTAATGGTTTTCCCTGAGGATTGACAGGAATTCCTGGTAAAGTATTAGGGTCAAGATCTCTAATGTCGGGTATTCCATCCTGATCTGTATCCTGATTAAGCTCTTGAAACATCTTTTTCTTTATTCCCTTAAAGGGGTCTTTCTCTTTCTTTTCTGAAGGTTTGAGTAAAACCCAGGCTAGCGATACATTGAGCCAGGAATATCCATCTTTCGTTGTGTTGAGAATCGGTCTATCCGATCCGGAACGAGTGGCATCTAAGATGTCAGAGTTTACTAATCTATATGTATAGTTAAAGTCTAAATCTAGATTCGGGTTGAGGTGAATTCTCATCCCTCCGCCAAGAGGTAAACTAGTGAATACTGCCGGACCTGTGTACCGAATGGTTAATCCATCACTGGTTCGGCGAACAGAACCAATAACTGTACTTCGACCTAAGCCACTTTGCGCGTAAAAGTTTACTCTACGGGCATAAGGTTTAAATCGGGGAAAAGTATTCGTTATATCCAGCAATAGACTTAAGCTTACATCCAGCACAGGGCTGGTCGCAAATTCAGGTTGACGAGTACCCGCAATCGACCCTGTAATGACCTCCCCTTTTAAGGCAAAGTAGGAACTTAAATGTCGTGTTGCATAAACCGATCCACCTGCTTGAATATCTGATCGATTCGGCTTGGCCTGATTTCGAACACTGGGTGCAATCCGATGATCACGCATGTCGCCATGCATGAGCATAGAGCCTATTGAAAATCCAAAAGCCCAGTCATCCAGAAAGTCAGGTTCATAACTTTTCCATATACTCGTTTTGGGGATTATTATTTTGCCAAAGCGATATTCTAATCCTATAGAGGTAAAGGCATATACATCCTTGCTTATTTCATTACCTCGAAATGCAAAAGTTCTTTGAGTAGGATTTGAAATATAAGCGGCTAAAGCTTGTCGGTCTGGATTGTTCGGAAAGTTTTCTTGATTAAGAGAGGTACTTGAGTATCTGCTGCTCACATCATCTAGGTAATCTGTAAATAAGTATCGAATACCTGCTTCAAACGACATGTCTAAGTAGGGACTTAAGCTGACCTTCATCCCCAGACCCCAAGGCACTGTTGCTTGTATTCTGGAATAACGACTGGGGTAACGAATAAATGAATTGTCAAACCCTTCTGTTTTCCAGTCATATAAGTTTGTTTCATATACCCCATCTTTCTCAATATTATTATCAGAGGTGTTTTGAATGTTTCCTCCTGAAGCATATACGTATCGATTGTTTAAATCCTCACCTGGTCCCAGAAACAAATCTGCTTTAGGATTAAACTTGAACACTCCTAGTCCAATTAAAAAGTAAGGTCTAATTTGCCTGTGTCCCTCTAAGAAGTATATTCTGCCTGTAAGGGATATTTCAGTGATGTTGGTTCGGAAAGAAAGGCCCCTTCGCCAGTTGGGGGCAGACAAATCTCCCATACGGTCATCCCCTTGGATAGAGCCTTGCAAAAAGGACAGGCGAAAGGAAAGGTGTTCATTTAAGTTATATTGCCCAAAAACAGATATACCTGGTCTGGCAAGCGCAATGGTTTTGAATTGGTCAGATAAATCCCCAAAATAGAGCATCGGGCCACTCTGTACTCCAACTCTCCATTTTCTTATATAGGACTTGGAAACAGTAAGCGAATCTGTTTGCCCGGGAAGGACGCCGAGGAATGAATACAGAGTAAATGCTACGAGAATAATTTTGTTCATTCACTACAAAGTTAGGAATTCTGTTTTGATGTATCAGCAGGATTTGGGGTGTTGGAAAGGCATGTATTGGGGATGAAGAAATATAGATAAGTAAGTGATTGTGCCCAAAACAAAAGCAGGGTGTTTTTCTAAAAAAAATAGAGGAATTGTATGAAAAGGGACATCTGTGACAGGTCATAAATGATAGGGGTCAATTTGTGTAGATTTTAATTTAGAAGGAGGTTTTAAGAGATCCATAGCCTGTTGACCTAATAAATGCCTGTATCAGAAAGTAGGACAAGGTACCCTTGCCCGTATTTACTTTCCTTCGACAGTCAAGGTACCCTTGCCAATAAAGGTTTGTTTCAGAAAGTAGGACAAGGTACCCTTGCCCGTATTTACTTTCCTGCGACAGTCAAGGTACCCTTGCCAAAAAAGGTTTGTTTCAGAAAGTAGGACAAGGTACCCTTGCCTGTATTTACTTTCCTTCGACAGTTAAGGTACCCTTGCCAATAAAGGTTTGTTTCAGAAAGTAGGACAAGGTACCCTTGCCTGTATTTACTTTCCTGCGACAGTCAAGGTACCCTTGCCAAAAAAGGTTTGTTTCAGAAAGTAGGACAAGGTACCCTTGCCCGTATTTACTTTCCTGCGACAGTCAATGTACCCTTGCCAAAAAAGGTTTGTTTCAGAAAGTAGGACAAGGTACCCTTGCCTGTATTTACTTTCCTGCGACAGTCAAGGTACCCTTGCCAGGGCGGTTCCCCCATAAGATATCCATTTTTTGTAACTCAATTTTTTAATGCTCATTGCTTATAATAAGGTAGTAAGAAATTTAGGTGCTATCCTATTAATTCAACGATTGTTGTTTGAGTTAAAATTCAATCTTTTAATCTATGGAAACGCTTAAAACCAAGGTCTTATATGATATTGATCATTCTGTAAATATCACATGGTTTAGTTTATTTAGGTTCGGTCCTTGGGGAATAATAAGTTTCATTAAGTATCTTGTAAGCTAAAACGAAAATTTCTTTTTAATTTAATTTGGGGTAAGGTTCTCGCTTAATTAAAAATTGTATAAATTCATGTATTATTTCATCTATATAGTATGATTTCCAGTATTTCTTCCTTTTTCTTTGGACTGGTGGTTGCTTTGTTGATTCCCAGTTTTGCTTTAGCTCAAATGCACCAAGTGCCTGGTAGAGTGTATTTCAAGGTCAGTTCGATTGCTGATCCTATTCCGGAATTTTCCAAGAGCAAATTAGTTTCCCTTCCACCAGCATGGAAGTCCATCTGTAAGACATTTGAAATAAGTGAAATCGTAAAACCTTTTCAGACTCCGAATTTAGAGCTGCAAAAAATTTATCGAATACAATTTAATCCTCAGATTCCATCTTCCGAGGTATGTGAGGCACTGAGAGCAATGGGAGGCATGCAGTATGTGGAGCCTGCTCAGCGATATTTCTCTAATCAAGTTCCCAATGATGTAGATAGCAGGCAGCAATGGTATTTGGATTTAATCGATGCATTTGATGCTTGGGATATTGGTACAGGTAATTCTATGGCGCCTGTGGCAATTGTGGATGATGCTATTAAAACTGATCACCCAGATCTTTCTCCCATCATCTGGACTAACCCGGGGGAAATTGCCGGAAACGGTATAGACGATGATAATAATGGTTATGTCGATGATGTGAATGGTTTTGATGTAGCAGATAATGACAATGACGCTCGTCCGCCGGCTTCAGGTATATGGCAGCTGTTAGGCTTGTTTACTCATGGAACCCATTGTGCAGGAATCGCCGGGGCGGCCACAAATAATGGTTTGGGAATTGCCTCAATTGGGAATGGAGTTCGGATAATTCCAGTAAAGGCAACTTCTAATAGCTCTTTAATTCCTTTAGCTATTGATAATGGTAATGAAGGGGTTGATTATGCAGTTGCTTCTGGCGCAAAAGTAATCAGTATGTCTTGGGGGGGCGCTACTCAGGATTCTACCCTAACCAATGTAATTCAAGCTGCCGTTGAAGCTGGCAGAATTCTGGTTTCGGCTGCAGGTAATGATGGGAATACAACTCCTAATTACCCTTCTGCTCTGCCCGGAGTAATTGGTGTCGGTTCCATTAGTCGGGGCGATATCGTTTCTTCCTTTTCACAAAGAGGTAGTATGATTGATGTTATGGCTCCAGGGGATTCAATCTGGAGTACACTTGCTACTTCTGCTAATTATGGTTTCCAAAGTGGTACTTCAATGGCTTGCCCGATGGTTGCTGGTTTATGTGGCTTGATGCTTTCTCAAAATCCAGGATTCGATGCCAATACAATTGAATCTTGCTTGAAGAGTTCTTGTGATAATATCGATGCTTTGAATTCGGCCTTAATCGGACAAATTGGTGCAGGTCGCATAAATGCTCAAAAGGCAATGGAATGTCTGTTTTTATTGTCAGAATCAGATGATTTGGAAAAATTACCGGTCAAAATCTTCCCCAATCCTGGTAGTATTGACTTTGTTATTCGTTTGGAAGGGATGAAGGAAGTATCCGTTTATTCAGCAACTGGGGCTTTGGTTTTCTCTTCATTTGATATTCACCATTCGGAGATCCTTATTAATTCCGAAAATTGGAACCCAGGGGTTTATTGGATTCGAGCGACAAACAACAATGGGATGGTTAGAACAACACCTTGGCTTAGAAGATAATTTCTTTTCTGATAAATTGATTTTTTTACATGCTTATCGCTGGTTGACGATAGAATGAAAAGGTCTAATTAGCATTAAGGACAGTCTATTTGTTTGAAGTTAGCTGATTAAAGCATAATCCAAAGGAATGTAAACAGTTTTAACGGCTGATTTTAGGCGCTACGTGAATAGTTAGACGCAAACCTTGAAAATGCGAGTTTTTTTTTCATTTTAAGGGTATTCCAACCACATTGAGTACTTTTGTACTCCTATTATCAAAAAATATAGAAATTGAAAACCCCCGAAATTCTAATAGCCGGAGCTGGTCCGGGTGGAGCCATTGCCGCTATTACTTTAGCTCGTTTGGGTATCCCTGTTTATCTAATTGATAAAGAGAAATTTCCACGAGATAAAATTTGTGGTGATGCCTTGTCTGGAAAAGTTGTCGAGGTATTGAGAAAGTTAGATGTAAGTCTTCTTGACAGATTGCAGTTTTCACCCATTCAGGTTGGATCTTGGGGAGTAGATTTTTATGCTCCCAATCGGAAATTACTTCATGTTCCATTTAAAACAAATTATGTTAAAACTGATAGAGCTCCAGGCTATTTGACGACTCGGTTGGATTTTGACAATTTCCTAGTTGAAGAAGTTCGCAAATACCCTGAAATTCATTTGCTCGAAGGATGTGAAATGAAATCTTTTGATCGGAAAAATGGGGTTTGGGAAATTGGGTTAAAAAACAACACGAATCTCCTTCATCCCCGCATTCTAATTGCTGCTGATGGGGCCCATTCAAGTTTTGCAAGGAAAGTTGGGAACATACAAATCGAAAAAGATCATTACTGTGGGGGAGTAAGGGCATATTATGATGGAGTTACGGGTATGGATCCAGATAATTTTATTGAACTTCATTTTATTGATGATGTCCTACCTGGGTACTTCTGGATATTTCCATTACCCAATGGAAAGGCAAATGTTGGATTAGGAATGCGCTCAGATAAAATCAGTAAGAAGAAAATTGATTTGAAAAAGTTGATGGAGAGAATAATTACCCAAGATCCAGTTATTTCTCAGCGCTTTAAAAATGCCACTCCTCTCAGCGATATAAAGGGTTTTGGTCTGCCTTTAGGTTCAAAGAAACGACCTATTTCTGGGGATGGATTTATGTTGGTTGGGGATGCAGCTTCACTTATTGATCCTTTTACAGGTGAGGGTATTGGAAATGCTATGATGAGCGGATTAATGGCTGGAAAAAAAGCCGCACAAGCTCTGGAGGTCAACGATTATTCTATTAAAAAAATGAAGGAATATGATGACGAAGTTTATGGCCGATTGTGGAGTGAACTTAGGTTGAGTAAAGTGATGCAGGAAATGGTGAATTATCCCTGGTTGTTTAATCTTGTCGTCAATAAAGCTAATCGGAATGAGGAATTGAGGACAACTATTTCTTGTATGTTTGAAGATCTGGACATGCGCAAAAAACTCAGAAGCCCAAAGTTTTACTTTAATCTCCTCTTTGCGGATGATAAAAAATAAATGAATTTATTGTTGCATTTGATTCTATTGGTTTTAAGCCCTTTGATAGTTTGGTTAAGTGTGTTAAGGATATGGATAATTATACCGTTTTTATTCTCCTTCTCTTTTAAACTCAAAAGTTTTAAAGCACTTCAATCCTTACCATATTACCTCCTCGTTTTTTTGAGCTTAAGTCTTTTTTATTCTGGGGATTTAAGTTTTAGCCTAATTTCATCCATTGCTCTTGTCTCGGATATCTGGGGCTATTCTTCATACATTCCTATTCTTGGATTTTTTTCCTTTATTTCCCTTCCCGTGTTACTTGAATTTCAATCAATAATATCTAGGTGTTTTCAGTTTCATGTTTTGAATGGGTTTCACCATTCTCATCCCCTAGTTCAGATTGTAGCGTAATATTATTTCAACTATGAAGAAGTCATTAAATAAAAGAATTTTTGTGCTCTCCGCAATTACCTTGTTTCTTTTGGCCATTTTATATTCCCTTTTTGATTCTGGGGATCAATCTGTTTATGTGAAAGATTTACTAATGGAGCGTCAAGAGAAAAATCGCGCATTGATGATTTCCGAAGAATCCCCTCTGAATCCGGAGGATAAAAGGTCCTTCAAGGGATTGCCCTATTTTGAGCCTACTTTGGAGTGGATCTTCTCCGCAGAACTAAAATTGTTACCTGATGGAGGGGATACTTTGGAGATGACCCTAAATGATGGCGAGAAGGAACTAATGATAAGAGTTGGGGAACTTACTTTCACCAAAGAGGAAAAAAAATATACTGTTTCCTGTTTCAGAAATCCTTATGCAGAAGATGATCAGTTATTTATACCTTTTCGAGATGCCAGCTCTGGAATTGAAAGTTATGGAGGAGGTAGATATTTGGATGCAATCAATAAGGGGGATGCAGTTATTTTGGATTTTAATCGAGCCTATAACCCTTTTTGTGCTTATAATGATAACTTTGTGTGTGTAATTCCACCGGAAGAGAATCGAATTCCCTTGAAAATTCTGGCGGGAGAAAGAAAACCAGCCAATCAATAAGGTATTTTGACTAATGACAGGAATCTTGTCTGTTGAGTTCAGGATTTTTGTATAATTTTACCACCAAGTAATTTTAATTATGATAATGAAATTTCTGAATTTGTTTTCCTCAAAAATCGCTATTTATACGAGTTTGTTGATTGTTGTAATTCTTTTTTCTTCTTGCTTTAACAAGAAAAAGGATGATCAGGACTCTATTATTACACCTAAAATTGAAGATAAGGGATCTCCTCTTATTGATGTAGGAATGCCATTAGTTATTAATGTAAACGATCCTGTAATTAAGGATATTTGGCCTCAATTTGCCACTGTTTATATCACGGGCGATAGTTTTGAACTCAATGCTTCTTTCAGCGATGACCGAAAACTTGAAAGATTCTGGTTTGATATAAATCCGGTTTTCCAATTGTCAGTTGATAATAGTGGATGGGAATATACAGATACAAGATTCTTAAACGGCACGATTCGTGGGTTCACGAACAAGTATAAGATTCCAACTGGTATCGATGGTGGATTCTATAAACTAATCGTGAATTGTGCAGATTCTGCAGGTAATTTGGCCACCCCAGTACAAACTTATTTCATTATACGGAACACTTTTGATGATTCAATCCCAAAGTGCTTTATCACTTCCTTGGATACCAATAATTACAACAATAATTTTGTTTCCATTGGAGGCACCGTAACTGTAGATGGATCCGTAACCGACAATATTAGCATAAAGTACTACGATGTAAGGGTGAAAAATAAAAACTCCCAACAGGTAATTTCTTCCCTTACTCAACAAGATCAAGTTTACACTTCTCCAGTGCCTGTTGCAACTACCTGGACAGTTCCGGCAGGTACTCCGCTGGGATGGTATCAAGTAGTTCTTCGTTCGGTGGACCGTTATAATAATATGGATTCCTTAACGGTTGATTTTAGAGTTCAGCCATAATACTTTCATTATTAAACAGAAAAGGCTGCCTTGTGCAGCCTTTTCTGTTTTTACCTATACAGGATGGCTCCGTTTCCAGAGTCTCCATTTCCCCCAATGGTTGGCATCTACTTTGGGTTGGCATTATTTTTATCTAAATATCTATTAATCATTATGTTAATTGCATTTTTCCTAGTTAGTACCCTTTTGTGGAACCGTCTCTGTTGATACCCTAAAGGTAAGCGACCATAGTTTGTTTCTTAAATTACTCGATGCAACTCTAGAAAGTACTAAACACATAGAATATTCGATTTTTCATTTAATGCTTCCCTCTTGCAAAAAAAAACCTGGTCAATTCTTGACCAGGTTTTTTTTGCAGAATCTTAGTTTTACTGCTGATTGGGATCATATTCAAAAACAATTATTTCAAATTGGGTGCCTCCACCAGAAGGAACTACCAAGATATAATGGTTCACGCCATTAGCAACTACCTCCATTCTTGCTCCAGTGGCGTCAGAGGTGTAAATTGTACCTCCTCTGGCAGTAACCATATTAGAATATTGAGTAATGATTTGAGAATCATTTGCAGGAGTCATATTGGGAGCTAAGGCATAACTATAGCGTTTAAGAGTACCAGTGATGGTATGTTCATGGGTATGATTATGATTTGGATCGGTTATGTAATCAATTTGCCCGTTCGGAGTATTCGTATAGTTGTAGATGAAAAAATTAGCTGGTCTGGAGGTGAAAAGATTGTGTTGTTGTACTCCAGGCATATCAGCAGAGGCAGTCAACAATTGACCGGATTGAGCAAATGTAGTGCTACCTCCTAATATTATGGCGAAGATAGCTGCGAGAAACAAGTTTTTCATATGGTTGAAATTTTAAGGAATGATTAAATGATGCAATACAAATATAAAAACTTATTTTTATTTGGGTACGCGAAGCAGGCCTATTTCTGCTTGCAATGTTAATTTTGATGTTTGAAAGGTTGAAAAACGGTGTTTACGGGTGTTAATAAGTGGATTAGCAAGAAAAATAAAAAAGTGTAAAAAAATGTTGCACAGTACAGGAACAAGTGATAAATTTGCAGTTCCTTTGAAAGAAGGTATTGCCTCCTTAGCTCAGCTGGTAGAGCTACTGATTTGTAATCAGTAGGTCGGCGGTTCGAATCCGTCAGGAGGCTCAATGATCTGTTAGAGGTCAAAGTTCTTTCAGTATGAAAACCAATCAGGCGGGGAGATTCCAGAGCGGCCAAATGGGGCAGACTGTAAATCTGTTGTCTTCGACTTCGGAGGTTCGAATCCTCCTCTCCCCACATCCCTCTTATGAATAGTTCATTCATAGAGCCTGAAAAATAATAAGCGAGAGTAGCTCAGTTGGTAGAGCATCAGCCTTCCAAGCTGAGGGTCGCGGGTTCGAGCCTCGTCTCTCGCTCATTAGCCAATGTAGCTCAGTTGGTAGAGCACATCCTTGGTAGGGATGAGGTCACCAGTTCGATTCTGGTCATTGGCTCCATTAAATTTCATACTGATTCAACTGTAAACCCTTTTCTATTCTGTATAAATATCATGGCAAAAGAAACATTTGACCGTTCCAAACCCCACGTTAACATCGGTACCATTGGTCACGTAGATCATGGTAAAACGACGCTAACTGCTGCAATCACCTCTGTACTCGCAAAGGCGGGTCTTTCTGAAGTGCGTGATTTCTCCTCTATTGATAATGCTCCTGAGGAAAAAGAACGCGGTATCACAATTAATACTTCACATGTGGAGTATTCTACAGCCAATCGCCACTATGCGCATGTTGACTGTCCCGGTCACGCCGATTATGTGAAAAACATGGTTACAGGTGCTGCCCAAATGGATGGTGCTATATTGGTTGTTGCTGCTACTGATGGTGCAATGCCCCAAACTAGAGAGCATATTCTTCTTGCCCGTCAGGTAGGTGTACCTTCTCTTGTAGTTTTCATGAATAAAGTTGATATGGTAGACGATCCTGAATTACTTGAGATCGTTGAAATGGATATTCGTGAACTGCTCACTTCCTATGGTTTCCCTGGTGATAGTATCCCAGTAATTCAAGGTTCTGCCCTTGGAGGATTGAATGGCGAACCACAATGGGAAGCTAAAATCATGGAATTGATGGATGCCGTTGATGCAAACATTCCAATTCCTCCTCGTGCCGTTGATAAACCGTTCCTAATGCCAGTAGAGGATGTTTTCTCTATCACAGGTCGTGGTACTGTTGCAACTGGTCGTATTGAAAGAGGTGTAATCAATTCTGGTGATCCAGTTGATATCATCGGTCTAGGTGCTGAAAACTTGAAATCTACTGTTACAGGTGTTGAAATGTTCCGTAAAATTTTGGATCGTGGAGAAGCAGGTGATAACACAGGTCTCTTGTTAAGAGGTATTGAAAAAACCGATATTTCTCGTGGTATGGTTATCTGTGCCCCAGGCTCAGTAACCCCACATATGAAATTCAAAGCTGAGGTCTATATCTTGAGTAAAGAAGAAGGCGGTCGTCATACTCCGTTCTTTACAAACTATCGTCCTCAATTTTACTTCCGTACAACGGATGTTACAGGTGTAGTATCTCTGCCCGCAGGCGTTGAGATGGTAATGCCTGGTGATAACATCACTGTAGAAGTAGATTTGATTTACCCGATTGCCATGGAAAAAGGACTTCGTTTCGCTATGCGTGAAGGCGGTCGTACCATCGGTGCCGGTCAGGTAACTGAAATTTTAGATTAATTAATCGGATTACGGGCATAGCTCAATTGGTAGAGTGGCGGTCTCCAAAACCGTAGGTTGAGGGTTCAAATCCTTCTGCCCGTGCAAGAACACCAAATGGAAAAACTACGATCGTTCTTTAAAGAATATTCTGAAGAGTTGCTGTACAAAGTACAATGGCCTACACTTGAGGAGCTTCAGTCCAGTACCGTTACGGTATTTGTCGCTTCCCTGATGATTGCTCTGGTTGTTGCGCTCATGGATTTTGTATTCAGCAATGGATTAGATTATGTCTATTCCCTTATCTTCTCCTAATAAAAGACTGGCAACGCAAACATATGAAATGGTATGTACTTCGGGCCATCAGCGGTCAAGAAAAAAAAGTTAAGCAATATCTTGACTCTGAGATTCAGAGACTGAAAATGGAGCGATTCATTAGTCAGATTTTGATCCCAACCGAAAAGGTGTTTGAGATGCGTAACGGTAAGAAAAAGGTCCGTGAAAGGAGCTTTCTTCCTGGTTACATTCTCATAGAAGCTGAGCTTCAACCCGAAATTATCCAAGTCATCAAGGATGTGCCCGGTGTAATAGGCTTCCTGGGAGGAGTGAAAGGACAGGCACCTGAACCTATCCGTAAATCTGAAGTTAATAAGATTCTCGGAAAGGTAGATGAGGTCAATGAACAGGGCGAAATGCCGGAAACCCCGTTCTATGTTGGCGAGCCTGTAAAAGTAATGGACGGTCCTTTCAATGGATTTAGTGGCGTAATTGATGAAGTTATGGCCGACAAGAAAAAGTTGAAAGTGATTGTGAAAATTTTCGGTCGAAATACCCCGGTAGAACTAAATTACCTGCAAGTCGAAAAAGAATAGTATGGCTAAGGAAATCGAAACCTATATAAAACTTCAAGTAAAGGGGGGCGCTGCCAACCCTGCACCTCCAATTGGACCGGCTCTCGGTTCGAAAGGGGTAAATATCATGGAGTTTTGCAAGCAATTTAATGCTAGAACTCAGGAAAAACCTGGTCAAATCCTCCCTGTATTAATTACTGTATACACGGATAAAAGTTTTGATTTTGTAATCAAAACTCCACCAGCTCCCGTTCTACTTATGAATGCTGCTAAAGTGCAATCTGGCTCTAAAGAGCCTAACCGATTAAAAGTTGGTAAGGTATCTTGGGAGCAAATTCGTGAAATCGCTGAAACAAAAATGCCTGATTTAAATGCATTTAAACTGGAAGCAGCGATGAAAATGGTAGCCGGCACTGCCCGGAGTATGGGTATCACGGTAGAGGGCAAAGCCCCTTGGGACAATTAATTATTTAATCTCATGACAAAATTTTCCAAAAAGCATAAGTTGGCTTTGGGTGCCTATGATGCAACCAAAAGCTACCCTCTTAAAGAGGCTGCCGATATCGTGAAAAAAATCACCTATACTAAGTTCAATGCCTCCGTTGATATTGATGTGCGTTTGGGTGTGGATCCCAAACAAGCAAATCAAATGGTTCGTGGAGTTGCCTCATTACCGCATGGTATTGGTAAAGAGGTAAGAGTACTCGTTTTGGCAAATGCGGATAAAGAAGCGGATGCTAAAGCTGCAGGTGCTGACTTCTTCGGGCTGGATGATTATATCTCCAAAATTGAGAAAGGTTGGACAGATATCGATGTTATCATCTGTACTCCAGATGTAATGGCGAAGGTCGGACGGCTCGGTCGTGTTTTAGGACCAAGAGGCTTAATGCCTAATCCTAAAAGCGGTACGGTTACCACAGATATCGCGAAAGCTGTAACAGAAGTGAAGGCTGGTAAAATCGACTTTAAAGTAGATAAAACAGGTATCATTCACACTACTATCGGGAAAGTAGGCTTTACATCTGAACAATTGGCAGAAAACGCCGCTGAATTAATTCAGGTGTTGAGTAAACTTAAACCCTCTTCTGCGAAAGGAACCTATTTTCGCTCAATCAATCTTTCCAGTACGATGAGCCCCGGTGTTAAAGTGGATAAATCCGCAGTAGCTGGTGTGTAACTTGATTAATTCTGAACGAACATGACAAAAGATCAAAAAATAGCACATGTAAAAGAGTTGGCGGAAAAGTTTCAACACTATCCCCACTTTTATATTGCCGATACAGGAGGACTCACTGTAGCACAGGTGAATAAGCTCCGGGCAAAGTGCTTCGAAGCAAATATTGAAATGCGGGTGGTAAAAAATACGCTCATTCGCAAAGCATTAGAACAGGCAGGAGGCGATTTTGGTAACATTTATGATGCCTTAAAAAAAACCTCTGCAGTGTTCTTTATCAAAGAAAACCCGAATAAGCCGGCAAAGCTTATCAAGGAGTATCGCACTACCGGAAAAACAGAAAAACCGGTACTGAAGGGTGCTTTTGTCGAGTCATCTGTTTTTCTGGGTGACGCTTCCCTCGAACAATTGATTGCCCTTAAGTCCAAAGAAGAACTTGTCGGAGATATTATCGGGCTCCTTCAGTCACCTGCCAAAAATGTTATTTCTGCCCTTACTTCGGGTGGAGGTAAATTGGCCGGTATCTTGAAAACTCTTTCCGAAAAACAACAGTAAACACATTTAAAAAATCAATCAATGGCAGACTTAAAAGCATTCGCTGAACAACTCGTAAACCTTACAGTTAAGGAAGTAAATGAGTTGGCTGAAATTCTTAAAAACGATTACGGTATCGAGCCTGCTGCTGCAGCTCCGGTAATGATGGCAGGTGGACCTGCCGCAGCTGGCGCTGAAGCCGCTGTTCAAACTGAATTCACTGTAGTACTGAAGGCAGCTGGTCCTAAGAAATTGGAAGTTGTAAAAGTGGTTAAAAACATCACAGGCCTTGGCTTGAAAGAAGCTAAAGACTTGGTTGATAACGCTCCAGGTAACATCAAAGAAAAAGTTTCTAAAGAAGAAGCTGAAAATGTTAAGGCTCAGCTTGTTGAAGCAGGAGCTGAAATTGAACTTAAGTAATCCCCGAATCAGCTTGAGGGGCGGTTTCTCTAATGCCGCCCCTGCTTGCTGATACCGCCTCCAGACCTGTATCTGATACAGGTCTTTTGGCGTTTTAACTCGCTTGCCTCTCTGGTACCTTGAATTAATCCTTTATTCCCTGCATGTTAGCTAACATTCATAAAAACGACCGGATATCCTTCTCGAAACTCAAAAAGCATTTTGAGTACCCTGATTTGTTGGAAATCCAGATTAAGTCTTTTAAAGAATTTATGCAACTCGAAACCCCTCCTGATAAAAGGAAGGACGAAGGCTTGCACAAAGTTTTTCAAGAAAATTTCCCCATCTCTGATGCTCGGGAAAATTTTATCCTTGAATTTCAGGACTATTATATAGATCCTCCTAAATACGATATTGATGAGTGCAAAGAAAGAGGCCTCACTTATGCAGTGCCTCTGAAAGCTAAGTTATATCTTTATTGCACGGATGCCGAAAATGATGACTTTGAACCTGTTGTTCAGGAAGTTTATCTCGGTAATATACCTTACATGACCCCCTCTGGCACCTTTATTATAAATGGTGCTGAACGCGTTATAGTTAGTCAACTTCACCGTTCACCAGGGGTGTTCTTTGGACAAAGTGTACATGCTAATGGTACTCGACTTTATTCAGCCCGCATTATTCCTTTTAAAGGTTCTTGGGTTGAGTTTGCTACTGATGTTAATAACATCATGTATGCTTATATTGACCGGAAAAAGAAATTCCCCGTAACCACTCTGCTTAGAGCAATAGGGTATTCCTCTGATAAAGATATCCTCGAGATATTTGGTCTTTCAGAAGAAGTAAAAGCCAATAAAGCCAATCTCAAAAAAGCTGTAGGGCGTAAATTGGCTGCAAGGGTTCTTAAAACTTGGAATGAAGATTTCGTAGATGAAGATACTGGTGAGGTAGTGTCTATTCAACGAAATGAAATTATTCTTGAGCGTGATCATATTCTACGCGACGAAGATGTTGATTTGTGTATTGATTCCGGACAGAAATCCATTATCCTCATGTCCGAGAATAATAACAATAATGAATATGGTATAATCTATAATACTCTTCAAAAAGATAGTTCTAACTCCGAAAAAGAGGCAATTGAATTGATTTATCGTCAACTCAGAAACGCAGAAGCTCCGGATGAAGAAACTGCAAGAGGTATTATTGACAAACTTTTCTTCTCGGACAAAAGATATGATCTGGGAGAAGTTGGTCGTTTTCGTCTGAATAAAAGATTACATGGTGATTCAGAAGAAACCAGCCAAGTACTTACGAAAAAAGATATTATCCGGATCGTGCAGTTCATCATAGAGTTGTTGAACAGTAAAGCCAATGTGGATGATATTGATCACTTGAGTAATCGTCGTGTACGCACTGTTGGCGAGCAATTGTACGCTCAGTTTGGTGTAGGTTTATCTCGTATGGCACGCACTATTCGTGAGCGTATGAATATTCGCGATAACGAAGTGTTTACGCCAGCAGACTTAATTAATGCCAGAACACTCAGCAGTGTCATAAACTCATTCTTCGGTACCAATCAACTCAGCCAGTTCATGGATCAAACCAATCCATTAGCTGAGATTACCCACAAGCGGAGAATGTCCGCTCTTGGTCCTGGTGGTCTTTCCAGAGAAAGAGCAGGTTTCGAGGTGCGAGATGTGCATTACACGCATTATGGTCGTTTATGTCCTATTGAAACCCCTGAAGGTCCTAATATTGGTTTGATTTCTTCTCTCTGCGTATTTGCAAAAGTAAATCCGCTCGGATTCATCGAAACCCCTTATCGCCTTGTAAAAGATGGTAAAGTGTATGACGATATCCGATACATGAGTGCAGAGGAAGAGGATAATATTACCATTGCTCAGTCTCAGGTTGCATTGGATGATAAAAATCGGTTCACCGAAGAATTTATCCAAGCGCGTATTCAAGGTGATTTCCCCAAAGTCAATAAAGAGGAAATCAATCTGATGGATGTGGCCCCTAATCAAATTGTGAGTCTGGCAGCATCCCTCATTCCTTTCCTAGAACATGATGATGCCAACCGTGCACTCATGGGCTCGAATATGCAACGGCAAGCAGTACCCCTGCTTATGTCTCAAGCTCCTATTGTTGGTACTGGAATTGAGCGCAGAGCTGCAGTTGACTCCCGTGCCCTAATTATTGCAAAAGGCAAAGGTGTGGTTGATTTTGTCGATGGAAATAGCATCGTCATTCGGTATGATCGCAATTCTGATGAGGATCTTGTGAGTTTTGATACCAATGTGGTCACTTATAAAATCCCTAAATTCCGTCGTACTAATCAAAGCACTTGCGTTAACCTAAAGCCTATCGTTAAAACAGGGGACAAAGTAGAAGAAGGATCTATCCTAGTGGAAGGGTATTCTACTCAAAGTGGAGAGTTGGCTCTTGGAAAAAATTTACTGGTAGCCTTCATGCCTTGGCAAGGGTATAACTTTGAGGATGCTATTGTGATTTCTGAAAGAATCGTAATGGAAGATGTCTTTACTTCTATCCACATCGATGAGTATGAATTACAAGTACGCGATACGAAAAGAGGTCAGGAAGAACTTACTTCTGAAATTCCGAATGTAAGTGAGGAAGCTACTCGTAATCTGGACTTAAACGGATTGATTCGTGTAGGTTCTGAAGTGCGTGAGGGAGATATTCTGATAGGGAAAATTACTCCAAAAGGAGAAACAGACCCAACTCCGGAAGAAAAACTCTTACGGGCCATCTTCGGAGACAAGGCTGGAGATGTGAAAGATGCTTCTTTGAAAGCTCCTCCATCTGTGAAAGGAGTCGTGATCGACAATAAATTATTCTCTAAGGATCGTAAAGAATCCAAGACCAAGAATAATGAGAAAAAATTGTTAGGTGAACTCGAAACAGCTTACCACCTCAATATCGCAGAACTCAATAAACAAATGATTGAGAAACTGTTGCGTGTACTAGGGGAAAGCAAAGTTGTGAGTGTTCGAAACAAGTACAATGAAGATGTAATTGGTTCAGGTAAAAAATTCTCTGAAAAGGTTCTTACAGGTCTCAATTTTACTGATCTAAATCCTTCCGATTGGACGAATGATGAAAAGGTAAATAGCCTTGTCAAAGAATTGTTCCATAACTTCAAGCGTCGCTTCAATGAAATTGATGGTCGGTATAAGCGAGAAAAATATCAGGTGAGTGTAGGGGATGAACTGCCTCCAGGAATTATCAAATTGGCGAAAGTTTATGTTGCCAATAAGCGTAAATTGAAAGTAGGGGATAAGATGGCGGGTCGTCACGGGAATAAGGGGGTTGTGGCAAAAATTGTTCGTGAAGAAGACATGCCATTCTTGGAAGATGGAACTCCCGTGGATATTGTTCTAAATCCGCTCGGTGTACCTTCTCGTATGAACTTGGGTCAGATTTATGAAACCGTTTTAGGTTGGGCAGGAAGAAAATTAGGAGTGAAATTCTCTACTCCAATTTTTGATGGTGCAACTTTCGATGAGGTAAATGGATATTTGGAAAAGGCCAATTTGCCTGATTACGGCCGTAGTTTCCTTTATGACGGACAAACTGGAGATCGCTTCGATCAACCCACCACTGTAGGGATAATTTACATGCTTAAACTTGGCCACTTGGTTGAC
Organism: Bacteroidia bacterium; assembly: GCA_040381555.1. Taxonomy (GTDB): domain Bacteria; phylum Bacteroidota; class Bacteroidia; order J057; family RFSG01; genus CANHCC01. The sequence goes on along the minus strand of JBEIHC010000012.1, from coordinate 12,128 downwards.
GATAAGATGCACGCTCGTTCTATTGGGCCATACTCTCTCATTACCCAACAGCCACTTGGAGGTAAAGCTCAATTTGGAGGTCAGCGTTTTGGCGAGATGGAAGTTTGGGCACTTGAGGCATTCGGTGCATCCCATATCCTTCAGGAATTGCTCACCGTTAAATCAGATGATGTCATCGGAAGAGCAAAAACTTATGAAGCCATCGTGAAAGGAGATAACATCCCAGTTCCGAATATTCCAGAATCTTTCAATGTGTTACTACACGAATTGAGAGGCTTGGCACTAGAAATAACATTAGATTAATCATTTCCGGAGAAAATTTATCCATGAAGAAGGATTTTAAACTCAAAAGCAATTTCAAAAACATCACCATCAGTTTGGCTTCACCAGAATCCATCCTGAACCGTTCCCACGGAGAGGTGCTGAAACCGGAAACTATCAATTACCGGACTTACAAGCCAGAAAAAGATGGTCTTTTTTGTGAACGGATTTTTGGTCCGGTCAAAGATTATGAGTGCCATTGTGGTAAATACAAAAGGATTCGATACAAAGGGATCATTTGTGACCGCTGTGGGGTAGAAGTAACAGAGAAAAAAGTTCGGCGCGAAAGAATGGGACATATCTCGCTCGTCGTGCCAGTTGCTCATATCTGGTATTTCCGTTCTTTACCGAATAAAATCGGTTACCTCTTAGGCTTTCCAAGTAAAAAACTTGATCAGATTATCTATTATGAAAGATATGTTGTGATCAACGCAGGGATTAAAGCTGAAGAAGGCGTGGTGGACATGGATTTTCTGACTGAAGAAGAATATCTTGAAATTCTTGAGACGCTTCCCAAAGAAAATCATCTATTAGATGATGCTGATCCCAATAAATTCATCGCCCGTATGGGGGCAGATGCCCTTGAGATGTTATTAAGTCGTTTGAATCTAGACAAACTTTCTGGCGACTTAAGACATAAAGCGGCGAATGAAACCTCTCAACAGCGTAAAAATGACGCCCTTAAGCGTCTTAAAATCGTTGAATCTTTCCGTGCTGCCCAAGGTCGTATCGAAAATAGGCCAGAATGGATGATCATTCGGATGGTTCCGGTTATTCCTCCAGAATTGCGTCCACTTGTTCCTTTGGAAGGGGGGCGTTTTGCCACTTCAGATTTAAATGACCTCTACCGACGCGTTATCATTCGGAATAATCGTTTGAAGCGTTTGATTGAAATCAAAGCTCCAGATGTAATTCTTCGTAATGAAAAGCGAATGCTCCAGGAAGCTGTAGATTCTTTATTCGATAATACGCGTAAGGTAAATGCAGTTCGGACAGAATCAAACCGTGCACTGAAGTCTCTCAGTGATATGCTGAAAGGTAAACAAGGGCGATTCCGTCAAAATCTCCTAGGTAAAAGGGTTGATTATTCCGGGCGTTCTGTAATCGTGGTTGGACCAACTCTCAAACTCCATGAATGCGGTCTTCCTAAAGATATGGCGGCTGAATTGTTTAAGCCATTCATCATCCGTAAACTGATTGAAAGAGGAATTGTAAAAACAGTTAAATCAGCTAAGAAAATCGTTGATAGAAAAGATGCTATCGTTTGGGATATTTTGGAAAATGTACTCAAAGGACATCCAATTCTACTCAACCGGGCTCCAACCCTTCACAGATTGGGAATTCAGGCTTTCCAACCCAAATTAGTTGAAGGTAAAGCAATCCAGTTACACCCCTTGGTTTGTACTGGTTTTAACGCTGACTTTGATGGGGATCAGATGGCCGTGCATGTGCCTCTGTCTCACGATGCTTGTTTGGAGGCAATGGTTCTTATGCTTGCCAGCCATAACATCCTTCACCCAATGAATGGTGCGCCGATTACCTTGCCTTCTCAGGACATGGTATTGGGTAATTATTATATGACCAAAGGTCGCCCCGGACAAAAAGGGGAAGGAATGCGTTTTTATAGTAATGAAGAAGTTATTATTGCTTTTAATGAAGGTAAATTAGCGCTTCATGCTAAAATCCATGTTCGAATTCCTAAAATCGATTCAGAAACAGGCGTCCAACCGGATGACGCAAATACTGGTAAACCTGCTACAGAAGTTATTGAAACTACCACTGGTCGCGTAATCTTTAATCAAATTGTTCCGCGTAAAGTAGGGTTCATTAATCGTCTGCTTACGAAAAAATCCATGCGTGATATTATCATGGAGATTTTCCGAAAAACCAGCATGACGCGTACCGTCCAATTCTTGGATGATCTCAAAGAACTTGGGTTTAAATTTGCCTTCAGAGGTGGTCTTTCATTCGGTTTGTCCGATGTGTTGATTCCACCCGATAAAGCTCGTTTAATTGCAGAAGCTAATAGTAAAATCGAAGAGGTAACTGAAAACTATAACATGGGTTTCATTACTGAAAACGAACGATACAACCAGGTTATCGACATCTGGACGCGTACGAATTCTCGTTTGACCGATGTATTGATTAAGCAGTTGACCGAAGATAATCAAGGATTCAATTCTGTATTTATGATGTTGGATTCTGGAGCTAGGGGTTCCAAAGAGCAGATTCGTCAGCTCGGGGGAATGCGCGGGTTGATGGCTAAGCCACAAAAATCCTTGAAAGGTTCTGTTGGCGAAATTATTGAAAATCCTATCCTGTCAAACTTCAGAGAGGGTCTTTCCGTATTGGAGTACTTTATTTCCACTCATGGTGCGCGTAAAGGTCTTGCCGATACAGCCCTTAAAACTGCCGATGCTGGTTACTTGACTAGAAGGCTGGTGGATGTTTCTCAGGATGTAATTATCACAGAAGATGATTGTGGTACTTTAAGAGGTATTACAACATCAGCTTTGAAAGATAATGAGGATATCGTAGAACCTTTGTCTGAAAGAATCTTAGGTCGTGTTTCTATTGAAGATGTACGCGATCCATTGACGGATGAATTATTGGTAAGTACGGGTCAAGTAATTGATGAGAAAATTGCCAAGAAATTAGACGAATCAGCTATCGAATCGGTTGAAATTCGCTCTGTATTAACTTGTGAATCCAAGCGTGGAGTTTGCTCTAAATGTTACGGGCGTAATCTTGCTACCGCTGGTATCGTACAAGTAGGGGAAGCGGTTGGAGTGATTGCCGCTCAATCTATTGGGGAACCTGGTACTCAGTTAACCCTTCGTACCTTCCACATTGGGGGTGCTGCTCAGCGTCTTACTTCTGAAAGTCAGATTAAGAGTAAATTCGATGGGGTGGTTTTCTTTGAAGGAATCAAGACTGTAGACTTGAAAAATGACGCCAACGAAGAAGGTGGAAAAAGAAATGTAGTTATTGGTCGTAGTGGTGAGTTAAGAATTACCGATGGTAAGGACAAACTACTCATTACTTATAATGTTCCTTACGGTTCAGATATGTTGGTCAAGGATGGAGAGAAAATTTCCAAAGGCCAAGATTTATGCCGTTGGGATCCTTATAACGCCGTAATTCTTTCTGAATTCCCGGGTAAAGTAATTTTCGAAAATATCATTGAAGGTGTTACCTTCCGTGAGGAATCGGATGAGCAAACTGGTCACAAAGAAAAAGTAATTACTGAAAGTCGCGATAAAACAACCAATCCGGCAATCAAAATTGTGGATCTCAAAACGGGTGATACAATCAAAAATTACAATATTCCAGTGGGTTCTCACATTATTGTTGATCATAATGATAAAGTGAAATCAGGAGAGATTCTGGTTAAGATTCCTCGCCAAACAGGTAAAACTTCAGATATTACCGGTGGTCTTCCTAGGGTTACTGAATTGTTTGAAGCAAGAAATCCTTCTAATCCTGCTGTTGTTTCTGAAATTGATGGTATCGTTACTTTGGGAACAATCAAAAGAGGTAATCGTGAGATTATTGTTCAGTCTCGTGATGGTCAGGATGAAAAGAAATATTTGGTGCCTTTGTCCAAGCATATTTTGGTTCAGGATAATGATTTAGTATATGCTGGTAGTCCTTTGTCTGATGGAGCGATTACCCCTGCGGATATTCTCCGAATCAAAGGTTCTAGCGCGGTACAGGAATATATCGTAAATGAAATTCAGGAAGTATACCGTCTTCAAGGGGTAAAAATCAACGATAAGCACATTGAGGTCGTCGTTCGTCAGATGATGCAAAAGGTGTTGATTGAAGATCCAGGGGACACCACATTCTTGGAAAAAGAAATTGTCGATAAAATTGAGTTCCAAGAAGTAAATGACGATATCTTCGATAAGAAGTATGTCTTAGACGCTGGAGATTCAGACAATGTAACCACGGGGCAATTAATCAGTTCACGGAAACTGAGAGATGAAAACTCTATGTTGATTCGTAAGGATAAAAAAGCCATTGAAGTGAGAGATGCTCGCCCTGCAATTGCTTATCCAACGCTTCAGGGTATCACGCGTGCTTCTTTGGGAACTAAGTCTTTCATGTCTGCAGCCTCCTTCCAAGAAACTACGAAGGTCTTGAATGAAGCAGCAATAAGCGCCAAGGTGGATCATCTACTCGGTCTCAAAGAAAATGTGATTGTGGGTCACTTGATTCCGGCAGGAACAGGGTTGAGAACTTATGAAGATTTAATCGTGGCTAATGCAGATGAAATCGCAGCTCTGAAAGAAGTCGCCTCCGGAGAAAAAACCGGGAGAGATTCTATCCTTGAAAAATTGAAGCGCTAGTCTCCATAAATTAAATTGAATCTTAAGCAAAACGCAGGGGGTATTTCTCCTGCGTTTTTGCTTTTTATTAGGTGTAAGTTTTTGCTTAGGGTAAGTCTTTGTTCAAAAGAACTATCAGAATTAACTTTACTCATGCTTTTTAAGTGAAAGTATTTTCAAGTCCTGATTCAGACTGAAATTGCTACTTTTGCTACAGTCTTAAATTTATAAACCTTAAACTTACTATGCTGACCAAACTGATTAAGTTTTTCCTTCCTCATGGTATTGTTCAGACGAATGAGAATAAAAATATCCTCAAAAAATCTGGAATTTCTTTAGAGGGTAGATCCTATTCTGAATATGGTCGCATTCTTACCAGCATGAGAATTACAGGGTTGAATTTGTTGCCCGCTACCTATTTGGGAAAATTACAGTATGTTGTAGATGTCGGAGCTAATACAGGGCTTTGGAGTCGACATTTTTTAAATTGCGTTAGACCTTTGAAACTTGTTAGCTTTGAACCTATTCCTTCTGTTTTTGCTCAGTTGAAGGAACTGTTGCAACCTCACCCATTTGCAGAAGCTAGATGCATTGCAGCAGGTAATTTACAGGGGACGAGAACTTTTTTTGTGACAAAAGATACTACTGGAGCTTCCCTGCTCCCCCCAAGCTCAGAAATGAATGATTTGGTTAAAGGAAATTGGGATGTTGAGGAAGAAATTAATTGTGAAGCGGATACTCTGGATCATCAGTTAAAGGATTTACCTCGCGTTGATCTACTTAAGATTGATGTTCAAGGTGCTGAAGTGGAAGTGTTGGAAGGAGCCGCAAACACCCTGACCAAAACTCATTTTCTGCTAATCGAGTTCAATTACATGAATCAATACGATGGAGGGAGTGTATTTACTTCTCTACATGAATATATCACTCAGAAAACTGGATTTCAACTGCACAATATTTCTCAGCCTTTGATCATTGAATCTCGGGCGATATATTCGGACGCTTTGTATATCAATCCTGCATTCCCGATGGAGTAAGCTACACGAAGAAAAAAAGGTAGAAATGTGCAATTAGTTTGCAATAAATTCTTCTAAGGTTATTTCTGAATTGGAATCCTGGAAAATGAACGGTCGAATACTCCCAGTAAATGGTCTATATCCTACAAATTCCTTTAGGTAAAATCCAAATACCCTTTCGGCTTTTCTTTGAATCTATTCAAAGCGTTTGTTTTACTAGAGATAGGGTTCATTTGACTTTTCCTTCCTGTTCCTTTCCTCCCGTATTGACTGATTCTGTAAATTTACCTACTATTGATTATGAATCCACTCGTTCTGTTAATGATTTCTCTGCTTTCCAGTTGGAAGGCTCCCAACCAGCAATCTGCCGTTGGGAAATATCATCAATTTGTGGCGCAAGCTGAAGAGGCTTATTTCGTTCGAGGGGATGCCCGTGCTGCCATTGTATTGTATGATAGTGCATTCGCTCAATTTCCAGGATTTCGTTATGATCACCTCAATGCGTCATTTGCAGCCATGAAGGATTATCATTTCCGTAAATTTGATGAATATCTCTGCCGGGGCACTCAAGTTGGTCTTACTCGCAATCGGGTGAGGCATATGATTCATAAATCTCAGCCCCAATTGTGGGGCTCTTTTAAAATACATCTGAAGGATACCAGAGTTGGATATTATGGTTTCTTACGGTATCGTACCCGTCAAGTTTTACCCTCCTATCGCAAACCTGCCCGGAAAATGGAAAGAATGTTTCAACGATCCAGAAGAGTTCACTCGTATAAGTGCATCGAGAATGTTTTCGGCAAAGGAGTAGACCGACGAAATGTGCGCAGGTTCGAAAGAATTACAGCCCAATCTGGGTTCCCCGATATTCTAAAAACAGGGGATTCCTATCCTTGTAAAGACTGTGCTTATCGTTATGAGCATGTATTGGATTACGGAGCAAGATTCCCGGAATTTAAGTCAACACTCGAAAAAATAGGTCCTCAAATGATCAATTCTCTGGATACCGGGGCCTTATATTCCAGAACTTTACCTTTCCTGATTGACCGATATCTATTTTCACAAGGTGCTCCTCAATTATTTGGAACACTGGTTGTTCGCAAACAAAATTCGGATAAATCTTGGTCAGAATTGAGGCCAGCTGTACAAGATCCTGTATTGGCAGATGAATACCGCCAGAAATATTTCTTACGACCATTAGAGGTTGAAATCAAAATGTCTGGAGTAGGGTTTAAGCCTACCGAACGGTAGTTTCCTAATCTGTTATTTATTCTTTCGTCAGAATTTTATACGAAATACCGATACCCCAAAGGGAAGACGCTTTCATAAATCGATCATTTCTGAAATTCAAGAGTTTATAGGTAGTATACTCATATCTAATTCTGGTATAATTCAAGCTTAGGGATAATTTTCTCCAGATTCGAATATGTAATGCAGCGTTCAGTTGTAAGGATCCTTTCAATCGGAAAATTGGATTCATCAAGCCTGCTGGGGAAGGTTTGGCATCCTGTAAATTGGAATATAGCTCTGGGCTGTATTCCGTTTTGTACTCAAATAGTTCGGTATTCCCAGCATGTACTCGCGCAATTTCAGGAAGAATGGATAAATAAATATTTTTATTAATTCGATAATTTAATCCTAACATAAGCCCAATACCCCAAAGCCGAATGTCCTTTCCACTCAGTAAATCTGGGTTGGTGTAGGCTCTCAATCTACGGGAGCCTGGAAGCATTTCTGCTTTCGGATCTGAAAAAAAATGAGCTTGCATCCCATATCCTATCTCAATCCTTGATCTTCCTAACGGGTGAAATTTTGATCCCTTCAGTGAAAACTGTTGTTGGCCTGAGTTTCCAATTCCCCAGGATAATTCTAAAATTAACTGATTCGAGTGGTTTCGAATCGAATCTTTTTGTGCAAAGACGGTCGAAAAAAATAGAATCAGTACTATTCCGCTAGCCCAACAGGAGACTTGTATTCTAGAGATAATTAGGGATTGTGTAGGTATTAGCTTCATAATGTAGAATCTACTGTAAAAATAGGAATCTTCTGTTCTTGATTTATGCATATTGTTTCAACTGATTTTAGCTTTTCAACAGATACATTCACTGGTTTTAAAAAGGGTTTTTAGTCCAAATGGATAGTTGGAAATCGTTCAAATTCTGTGGAAACTTCTTTTTGAAACCATCCTTTGTAATAGGTATATTTGTTTGAGCGAATCCAACTGTTTTCTTTCAGTACAAAACCTTAATAATCAATTGTCTTTATGTCTTCATTCATTCACCTGCACAATCACACCCAATATAGTCTTCTTGATGGAGCCTCTCGAATCAATCGTTTGATGGATAAGACGGTGGCCGATGGAATGAATGCCGTTGCAATTACCGACCATGGTAATATGTTTGGAGTCTTCGATTTTGTTTCACAAGCCAATAAAAGAAAGATCAAGCCTATTATTGGATGTGAGTTTTATCTCGTTGAAAATAGGCATCAGAAACAGTTTACTCAGCAGAACAAAGATAAGCGCTATCACCAGTTGTTATTGGCAAAAGATGAAGAAGGATATCGGAATTTATCTAAACTCTGTTCTTTGGGTTTTACCGAAGGTTTATATAGTAAGTGGCCCAGAATAGATAAAGAAATTCTTCAGCAATACCATAAAGGATTAATCGCTACTTCTTGCTGTATAGGGGCAGAGATTCCTCAAAGTATCCTAAATGAGGGTGCAGCAGCGGCTGAAAAAAAGTTTCTTTGGTGGTTAGATCTGTTTGGAGAAGATTATTACCTCGAATTACAACGGCATAGTTTGGAAGAACAGGAGAGAATTAATCAGGTGCTGATGGATTTTTCTAAGAGATATGGCGTGAAAATGATTGCAACAAATGATTCGCATTACATTGATGAGGAAGATGCTTCTGCCCATGATATTTTACTATGTATTAATACAGGAGATAGTAGGTCTCGCCCTATAGGAGAGGCAAAAGGGGAGCGGTTTGGTTTCCCCAATAACCAATTCTATTTCAAGACCCAAGAAGAAATGCGCATTCTCTTTCAAGATGTGCCAGAAGCTATTGAAAATACCTTAGAAATAGGGGATAAAATCAAGTCGCTTAGCCTGACGAAAGATATCCTTCTGCCCAATTTCCCTTTGAGTGCAGAGTTTAATAAACATACCAATTCTGAGTTTGTCACAGACCCCTCTTCAGGGAAAACAACAGAACTGACCGCCAATGTATTAAACCAATGGGAATATTTAAAGCACCTCACCTTTGAAGGAGCGAATAAGCGCTATACTGAGATTACAGCAGAGATTGAAGAACGACTCAATTTTGAATTGTTCACCATCAAAACCATGGGCTTTGCGGGTTACTTTCTGATCGTGGCCGATTTCATTCAAACAGGTCGTGATATGGGGGTGTTTATTGGCCCTGGCAGAGGTTCGGCAGCAGGATCTGCCGTTGCCTATTGTATAGGAATCACCAATATAGATCCAATTAAATATGACTTGCTGTTCGAGCGTTTTTTAAATCCGGAACGAAAAAGCATGCCGGATATTGATACTGACTTTGATGATGAAGGCCGCAAAAAAGTAATAGATTATGTCGTAGAAAAATACGGAAAAAATCAGGTGGCTCAAATTATTACCTATGGTACGATGGCGGCCAAAAGTAGTATCAAGGATGTTGCTAGGGCTTTAGATTTAAGTTTGGATGAATCCAGTTCTCTAACAAAGTTGGTTCCTGAAAAAGGAGGGATATCTTTAGAAAGAATACTCACAGCACCTATTGACGGGGCAGATGGGCTCAGGCAAAAAGAAGGAATCAACCCGGATGAGATGCAGGATGTCGAAAAACTTCGTACATTTTATAATGGGAATGATCTTAAAGCTGAAGTGCTGAAGGCTGCCCTTAAGTTGGAGGGTTCTATCCGCCAAACAGGGGTTCATCCCGCAGGCATTATCATCGCACCGGAAGATATAACCAATATTCTTCCGGTGGCTACCTCAAAAGACTCGGATCTGTATGTTACCCAGTTTGAAGGAAATATTATAGAAAATGCTGGAGTAATAAAAATGGATTTTCTGGGATTGCGAAATCTTTCCATTATTAAGTCTACTCTTCAAATGCTTAAGAAAAAATATGGATTGGATTTAGACCCGGATTCTATTCCTCTGGATGATGAAAAAACCTTAGAATTATATCGTCGTGCCGACACCCTAGGTACCTTCCAGTTTGAAAGCGCAGGCATGCAAAAATATCTGAAAGATCTTCGCCCGGATAAATTCGAAGATCTAATCGCGATGAATGCCTTATATCGCCCGGGGCCTATGGAATATATTCCTGAATACATCGAAAGGAAACATGGTCGAAAACCAATCGACTACGACCTTCCTGAAATGGAAGAACATTTGCGGGAAACTTACGGTATTACTGTGTATCAGGAACAGGTTATGCTTTTGTCTCAGAAATTGGCAGGGTTTACCAAAGGGGAGGCAGACATTCTCAGAAAGGCGATGGGGAAAAAAGATAAGGGTACTTTGGACAAGCTTAAGCCTAAGTTTATTGAGCAGGCGAAAGAAAAAGGCCTCCCCCTAGTGAAGCTGGAGAAGATTTGGACAGATTGGGAAGCATTTGCCTCTTATGCGTTTAATAAATCGCATTCAACCTGCTATGCGTTTGTAGCTTTCCAAACAGCTTATTTGAAAGCACATTATCCAGCGGAGTACATGGCTGCTTTATTGACCAGCAATCAGGATGATAAAACTAAAATGGCTTTATATTCTGAGGATTCTCAGAATATTGGTCTAAAATTATTGCCTCCTTCTATTAACGAAAGTGGTATTTATTTCGAGGCTACTGGTTCGGATGTGATTCGTTTTGGTCTTGCAGCCATCAAAGGCGTTGGGGTAGGGGTTGTGGAAGCAATTATTGAAGAGCGTGAGAAGGGAGGCCCTTTTGAAGATGTTTTTGATTTGTGTACCCGATTATCAGGTAAACAGTTAAGTAGAAGAGTCCTGGAGGCTATGGTCAAAGCGGGTGGGTTTGATGACTTTGCCGGATTAAGTAGAGAGGAATACCTAGAGGCTTTTCCCAATATGCCCGAGGGAAGTAATCTTCTGGAAAAGGCCCTCTCTTTTGGGGCAAAAGTGGCCATGGAGAAAAATTCGGCTCAGGTGAGTTTATTTGGGGCCGGAAGTGCTGCCAGTTTTGTAATGGCTAAACCCGCTCCCCCCATTATTGAGCCTTGGACAACTCGCCGTCGCCTGGATGCAGAAAAAGAAGTGCTGGGGTTTTATCTCTCCGGTAATCCTATGGATCGCTTCAAACCTTTGATGAAAGCGATGGCCATCCATACGCTGAATTATTTAGAGGATACAACCATTCAAGGAACTATTCGAGTGGCTGGTATGCTGGCTTTTGCAAGGCTTGGTACCACCAAAAAGGATGATAAATACTTACAGCTTACCTTTGAAGATATCACCGCTGCACAAAAATTTCAGTTATATCGGGACGATGCAGTCAAGTTTGGGCATTTTCAAAATGCGGTAGGGATGCTCATGCTTATTACCGGTTCCTTTCGGAAAAAATATCAGGATAGTGATCTGATGGAATTTAAAATTTCCGATATCCGCTTACTGGATTCTTTACTCGAAAATCCCGACATGAAAATTATGATCCTTTGGGAGGTACAAAACTTTACCCGGGAATCTTTTGCCCGCCTCAAAACTATTTTGCATACTTTTCCAGGTCATAATTCATTTATAATGAAGGTGATAATAGGACATGATCCAATTCTTAATAGTACCATTCAGGATGTAGCCTTAGACATGCAAAAGTTGAAAGTAAATATTTGCCCAGAATTGCTTTTGGAACTTGAACGCAATAATTTTAGTTTTGACATAAAATAATCATATGGGACAAAATACAATTGAATTAACAGACCAGAATTTTGAAGAGCTCGTTCTCAAGTCAGACAAGCCGGTTATGGTAGATTTCTGGGCACAATGGTGCGGACCTTGCCTGATGATTGGTCCTGTAGTAGAAGAGTTAGCTGGGGATGTAGCTGGACAAGCGGTAGTTGGAAAATTGAATGTGGATGACAATCCGAAAATAACCACCGATTTTGGGGTACGCACCATTCCTACTTTGTTGATTTTTAAAAATGGTCAAGTTGTAGATAAACATGTAGGTGCCGCTCCTAAAAGTGCTCTCATGGCCAAGTTGATGAATCATGTGTCGCAGTAAGTAATTGCTGTAATCATTTATTTTCAAAAATAAGAATGGGAGTTTAAGGCTCCCATTTTCATTTTTAGGGTATTCCGAGAAGGTATTATTGCTTTTTGTTTAGGGTAAACCCCGGTTTAGGGTAAACCTCGGTTTAGGGTAAACCTCGGTTTAGGGTAAACCTCGGTTTAGGGTAAACCTCGGTTTAGGGTAAACCTCGGTTTAGGGTAAACCTCGGT
>JBEIHC010000011.1:0-44432 GCA_040381555.1 Bacteroidia bacterium | reverse complement strand
CTCCTTTTAATTTCGGAATGTGTACTTTTACCGTTATAGTTGAAATATGAAAATCGGAATAGGGACATTCGTTTTAGGGTTGGTTTTTTTACTTTCCTGCAATATTGCGCCTGAGACGGTAGGCATGACGGCGAAACCCCTGACAGAAGCGGTATATGCCTCTGGATATATTCGGGGTAGTTCAGAAATTAGAATTTACCCTCAAACAGAAGGGATTTTAGTTGAAAGGAAAATTCGAGAAGGGGATACCGTTGAAGCTGGTCAGGTTTTATTTGTGTTGGATTATAAGCCAGCGAAAGCAAAAAAGGAGGCTGCGGATAATTTACTTCGTATTTCTAAAGAAAATATTTCTTCCTCCAGCCCGGCATTGCGTGAAGCGGAGACCCTGCTTCAATCTATTCAATCTCGTCTTCAGTTTGATTCCCTTCAATATCAACGATATAATTATTTAGTAACGCAAGAGGCTGTTGCAAAAGTAGAGGCAGAGAAATATAAATTACAGTTTACCAATACTCGCAATGAATATCTGAGTCAGCTCAGTAGAGTACAACAATTGCGGAATCGTTTGGAACAAGAATGGATGCAGGCTCGCTCTGCTGAAACGCTTGCTGAATTTGATGAATCAACCTATAAGATTGTAAGCCCAGTAGCCGGTAGGGTGTTGAAAATACTAAAAGAGCCTGGAGAATTATTGAGGCGTGGAGAAGAAATAGCCTTACTGTCCAATGATGAAGGCTTTATTGTAAAATTAAGTATCGATGAACAGGATATTTCCAAAGTTAATCCTGGACAATTGGCTTATGTAAAATTAGATGCTGAACCTGGTCAGGTACGAAAAGCCCAAATTCAAAAAATTTATCCTTTAGTCAATACCCGGGAGCAGTCGGTTCAGGTAGATGCAATTCTATTAGAACTACCCGAAAAACTTTTATCTGGAATGGCTGTTGAGGCGAATATTATTATTCGGCAAAAAGATAAAACCTACACTTTGCCTCGTTCTGCGGTGAAACAGGATAGTGTATGGGTACTACAAGAGGGCAATAAAGAAAGACGAGCGGTAAAAACCGGAATGGTTAGCTTAGAGGAAATTGAAATTATTTCCGGGTTAAGTCCAGATGAAAAAGTAATTCTTGCAGGAGAATGAAATTACCCCTCAGCATACAAATTGCCTTAACGCATCTTAAGGCGAAACCTAGGCAAACACTTATTGCCATGTTGGGGGTAACATTCGGTATCAGCATGTATATTGCGATGGTGAGTCTGATGACAGGGTTAAATGATTTCACCGAACAAATGACTATGGCCATTTCTCCGGATATTCGGATTTATAATGATAAAACAGAGCCAGAGCCAGGAATTATTGATGAGTTATTTCCGGATGCAATTAAATTATTACATCACCCCCGACCCAAAGCGGAGAGTCCTCGTATTCGAAATGCCAAACAAATAGCAGATATATTAAGACAGGACCCCAGAGTGAAAGGCGTTTCTGCACAAGTCAGTAGTCAGGCTTTTTATAATTATGGACCAACTCAATTAAATGGAAATATAGTAGGGGTAGATGTTTTGGAAGAGGATAAGTTGTATCATATTCGAGACCAAATGAAAGAGGGTAAAATCGAAGATCTATTATCCTTTCCAGATGCAGTGATTATGGGTGCTGGCTTAGCCCGTAAACTACAGGTGAAGAAAGGAGATCGGATAACCGTTACGACTCCCGAAGGGGTTACCATCACTTTAAAAGTATGCGGCATTTATAAAACAGGAATAGGTTTAGTCGATAATGTTCGGGCCTATGCGAATATTTCAACCGTTCAAAAAATGTTGGGAAAGGATGCCTCTTTTCTGACGGATATTCAGGTGAAATTATGGAATAATACAGAGGCAATATCCCTGGCTCAATCTTGGGAAAGATTATATGGCTACACAGCAGAGGATTGGCAAACAGCAAACTCCACCTATTTGACAGGAGTAAAAATCCGAAATGTCATGACCTGGTCTGTTTCAATTACTTTATTAATTGTTGCAGGATTTGGAATTTACAATATCATGAGCATGACCATCATGAATAAAATGAAAGATATTGCGATACTTAAAGCAATGGGCTTTTCGGATGGAGATGTGCTGCGAATATTTCTAACAGAATCTTTAAGCCTGGGGTTTCTGGGTAGTTTGGGAGGGTTGGTCTTTGGGTTTTTGCTTTCCCTTTTATTAGCTCAAGTTCCTTTAGATGGAGGGGATTTTTTTAGCCTAGATACATTACCGGTTAAATTTGATATACAATTTTATATTACCGGAATTTTATTTGGCTTAATTACCCCTGCCTTAGCAGGATATTTGCCTGCTGTAAAAGCAGGAAATATGGACCCTATCGAAATACTGCGAAACTGATGAATAATCCAGTACTTTCTGCGCAAGGAATAAATAAGGTTTTTAAAAGTCCTGAACCATTTGCGGTGCTTCAGGATATTAATTTAAGTATTCAGAAAGGGGAGTTTCTAACCTTAATTGGAAAGTCGGGTTGTGGGAAATCTACACTAATGTATATTCTCTCTACTTTGGATTCAGATTATTCTGGTAGTTTGCAAATTGCCGGAACAGATCTCAAAAACAAAACAAAAAATCAATTAGCAGCCTTTCGAAATAAGCATATTGGCTTTGTATTTCAGTTTCATTATTTATTGCCCGAATTTACGGTAATGGAAAATCTAATGATTCCTGCTCGTAAAATGGGTGTACTCTCAACGGAGGAAATAGAATCCAGGGCGATGGATAAATTGACTTTGTTGGGAATAGCTGATCAGGCGCGTAAATTATCTTCCCGACTATCCGGTGGGCAGCAGCAGCGTGTTGCTATTGCCCGGGCATTAATGAATGATCCGGATATTATCATGGGAGATGAACCTACCGGAAATTTAGATTCTTATAACAGTGGTTTAGTGCTTGAAATGTTTCGAGAACTCACCCGGGTGAAAGGGCAAACCTTAATTGCCGTAACCCATGATTTAGATTTTGCTAAAGCTTCGGATAGAATTGTGGAAATGCAGGATGGAAAGATTTTGAGTTAAGGTTGTGAGGGGAAGGTTTTAGGTAAAAAGAAATACCCTAAATACCCAACGAATATTTATTAATTTAGACGGATTAACAAATATTATAAAATGAAAAACGCATTTTTATTTTGTCTCTGCTTATGGGTACTAAGTATTCCCTTTGCTGCCTCTGCACAAGAGGAGGAGGAAAAAACGCCTGTTAAACTAGTGTTAACGGGTGCTTATGTAATGGCAGGCGCTTCCTTACAGGATGATATTCTATTTACCCGGAGTATGGTAGATAAATTAGGCTATTCTGCCTTTGTGGATGGCTTGCAGGCCTCTCCCCACAACTATTCCCATAATCTAAACAATTTCGCTCCCGGAATGCCCTATAATCGGGAAGCCACGCATGTTAACCTGGGAATAGAACTCTCCCCTTCCGGAAAAGCCCCCAACAAATTTAATGCAAGTCTCCGATTGGGTTTTCAATATACAGCCAACAATATGATGCTGAGCACCAATTACAGTAAAACAGATTTATTGGCTCGTCTGGTGCGAGATACCCTGGTGTATTTAGGGACAAAAGATACGGTTGTATTATATAAAGATTCTACCCGTACTAATAACCGAAATATTCGCTACACCAATGATTTGATTGCCTTTGATGTTTCCTATATCTTTCGGTCTAATCCAAGCAGATCAATTTCTTTTCTGGGAGGAATTGGTTTTGCTCTAGGTCTGATCATCAATTCTAATTCCGTGTTGACCGGTCAGGATATAGAAAGTTCAACGCCCCTAATTTCTTCCGAGCAGGTATCCCATACCGTTAAAAATAAAATGGGATTCAGCTTTAATTTTTATGTGCCGATTGGAGTAAGTATGCGAGTGAGCAAGAAGCATGATTTCTGGAAGAATATTTATTTGTCAGCCGAACTTCGCCCCAGTATGAGCATTCAATATGTATCCGAATTGGGAACGAATACAAGAGTCAATACACAAAACATGGCGGGAATACGGGCTGTGTTTAATTAGGGTTTTCTTAATAAGTAATGAAAAACTGCTTGGTGATAGCACTGCTTGTGGATTTCTGTTAAATAGAAAATCTTAAAAAAATAAATCTGGCTCTTCGCACTATTTACTGGGTATTAAGAAAAATTTGAGGTAGAGAAGTCTAAAGGCATAAAGTCAATTGGATAATTTAAGTAGGCATACTTTTGTCGAAACAATAGTATTAAATATTTGCTAAACCTGCTTTTGTCAGGTTTAGTAGCCCGGTCGCTGAGCGATGTGCTGAGCCCCGTCGAAGTATAGCCCCAACAAAAGTTTAGATAAAACAGATTTTGGGATGGGGGCGTATCGAAGTGCCGGGCGGGTAGTTCAACGAACACCTTTTTCAATTAGTAGTATCGTCCCCACTTAAAAGCGCATGAGCCATAAATAGTAAGAAAATGGGATTAATCTGTACCCACTAAATAATGCGAAGCACCCAAAATTTACTCCAACCACAACTTCCCATATCTCCCAACACCCCGATCCGAATGTATTCGGTAAATATATCCCCCGGGACAAATCTTACTCCGATCTAAACGCACAGCCGAATCTATCACATCCGATTCCCAAACCAATACCCCTTGCATTGTATATAATTCAAGTTTTCCGGTAAATAAATTCCCATTCAGATTAAGTGTAATCTTATCATAAGCCGGATTAGGATAAATTTTTACTAATTCAGAATTCTCTATTAATTCCTCATTGGCAACAGAATAAGGCTGCCCCACATATATCATCAGATAATTTCCGGAATCTATTTTTACCACACTCGGATCTCCTCCTATAATATTGGTTGGCACATATCCATCCCATACGCCTCCATTAGAGGTGTGGTTGTACCAGATATTTGCCCCACTTCCATAAAACCTTAATTCTGAATTACTCTCAATCATATAGTTTCCCGTCCAGTTATGTGTATTGTCCGAAAGAATATTGGGTACTCGACTAAAGTTCACTCCATTGGGCGAAACAAAATGATAGGCTCCCTGCTGAGGGGCGCCTATTGGAGAGAGGTAATGCCAAGCATTGTTAAAATAAATAACTGCTGGGTCTATTACTTTTCCAGAATCTACATTTACTCGTGGATTTGTTTCAAATTGAAAATTCACCCCATCGGCACTCACAGCAGAGTAAGTATCAATGATTGAATCCGCCCCCATCATGGGCATAGTAACACTAGAGGAAAAGTAAATTCTGAGGCTATCGGATGCAAATACGACAAGGGTTGGGTCAAAGGGTCGTTGAAATCCTGCTGGCATTCCATTTACCACAATAGGCTGAGGTTCTGTCCAAGAAACTCCTTTGTCAAAGGAAAATTTGGTTGCTACCCGATCCCAACTGGGGCTAGGATTGGGTTGTCGAAACCACTGAAAGGCAGCAATCAGCGTATCGCCTTTCCATCGGATTACAGAGGGCACCCCGGAGGAATCCTGGAAAATGGTGGAGGTTCCGAATGAGATTCCATCCGTGGACCAGGCCATTCTTAAGGGATTATTCCAAGGACCCCCTCCCGGCTGTGCAAAAAGCAGAGACAAACCGAAGAAAAAGAGACTGGAGAAAATTTGGATATATTTCATACTCAAAGACTTTAGCGAAGTAAATGAAAATACTAAATTACTCAAAATAGATTTCATGTTTTCGAATCCGGGAAGCGTGTAAATTTGTAGTACTATGGCACATACACGCATTCTCATCATTGGCGCCGGCGGACAGGTCGGTACAGAACTTACAGAAGCCCTCAGAGCCCGCTATGGCGGAGAGGCGGTAATTGCATCGGATCTGAATCCCAATCCAGAATTAGGCATCACCGGACCGTATGAAGTGCTGAATGTGTTGGATAAATCCCGCCTGGAAGAAATTATCAATCATTATAAAATTGATACGATTTATCACTTGGCAGCGCTGCTTTCTGCAACAGGAGAAAAAAATCCTGCCTTGGCTTGGGACCTTAACTGCAATGGCTTGTTGAATGTGCTCAATGTGATGCGGGATATGAAGCTAAGCCGATTGTTTTGGCCCAGTACCATTGCTGTATTTGGCCCCCATACCCCTCGTCATAATACCCCTCAATATTGTGTGATGGACCCGAATACCATGTATGGACTCACCAAGCTGGCTGGAGAAAGATTATGCGAATACTATTTCAATAAATTCGGAGTGGATGTACGAAGCCTTCGATATCCAGGTTTAATCGGCTGGAAGGCTGCACCGGGCGGAGGAACTACCGATTATGCCGTTCATATTTTTTATGATGCGATCAAAAGCGGTAATTATACCTGTTTTCTATCGGGTGAAACTTCCCTTCCGATGATGCACATGGAAGATGCTATCAAGGCTACGATTGATTTAATGCATGCTGACGGTGATAAATTAAGTATTCGTAGTAGTTATAATTTAGCCGGGATGAGTTTTACTCCCGAAGAGCTTACAGCAGAAATTAAAAAGCTACTGCCTGAATTTGCTATTTCCTATGCCCCGGATTACCGTCAGTCGATTGCGGATTCTTGGCCGGCGAGTATTGACGATAGCGTTGCGCGCATCGACTGGGGTTGGAACCCTTCGTATGACCTTGCAGGATTAACCCGAAACATGATGGATAATATCCGGGTTAAGATTGAGGGGGAGGCTGCGGTTAAGTAGATTTATTCTGCAAAGCCAGAGCATCCATTAGTGTGGGTGAAATTTCTTCGAGTGATAAGTTTCTGATATTAAATCGGATATCTGTTTTTTTATGCGATATGCTTATTCATGCGACATTTATCACTACAATATTTTACCTCAAGCCAAACCTTTTCCCATTTTTTTCGCCAGGTGAAAGGTCGTTTGCATACAGGGCATATTTTGGTAGGTAAATCCTTTTTTTGCGTCCTTGCCATGTAAGATTCTAATTAGATAATTATGTGTAGGTTTGATTTATATATTTTAGAATAGCTCATCTGTTAATCGATTTAATTAATCTGCTTTCGGATGCCCCAAACAATTTCACTCGCTCTTTTGCGCGTTTCTTCTATATCAACAATTGGATACGGATAGTCTTCCCCGATTATAACCTGATACATATTCTGTTCAAAATAGGTCATCGTCCAGGGTTCGTGTATTAAATGCGCAGGTACTTCCTTGAGTTCAGGTATCCAGGACTTAATAAACAAACCTTCTTCATCATGCTCTAGGGAGTTTTTGATTGGATTATAAATTCTGATCGTATTCATAGGGGTAACTCCGGACTGCATTTGCAATTGTGGGTAATGAATACCGGGTTCATAGTCTAAAAATTGGCGTGCCAAAAAATGTAGATCCCGCCAGTCCTGCCAAAGATTAAAAACAAAAAACGATACCACCATCGCACGCATTCTGAAATTCAAATACCCGGTTGCCACTACACAGCGCATACAAGCATCCACAATAGGGACGCCAGTTTTTCCGTTTTGCCAAGCCAAGATATACTTTTCATTCCGAGGTTTTAAAATACTATTGTAGGCTTTGTTTTTATTTTCAAATTCCATGCGCCAGTCATTTTCAAACTTTTGAATAAAATGGCAATGCCAATGCAGGCGTGATATAAAATTCGA
Organism: Bacteroidia bacterium; assembly: GCA_040381555.1. GTDB lineage: Bacteria > Bacteroidota > Bacteroidia > J057 > RFSG01 > CANHCC01. The sequence continues at coordinate 36,781 of JBEIHC010000011.1, read as the reverse complement.
TAGCGCCCGTTTATTCTTAGCTGTTGAATAATGCTGTTGGGTGAACTGATACACCATGCGCATACTGATATTTCCATAGCTCAAATAGGGCGAAATACGGCTACACCCTTTTCGACTGAGCAGGGGTTTGGAAATATGTTTTGAATAGTGAACATATCTTTCCTGTAAAAAACTTTGCAGATATTTCCATGCATAAGTCTCTCCTCCGGGCTGGAAATCAGGATTTGGGGTTCTTATATCAATAGATAATTCTGGACCCTTGATTTCCTTATAAAATGATTCCTCCAAGTTTAGAAAATTCCATCCTTGTTCCTCAATCAGGCAAGGTGGTTTCTGCATATATTCTTCCCACTTCTGAGCCCAGTCATTTCTGGATTTTAGCTTTCGGATAATACCATTGTGTTGGTACTCGTGCCAGACAATAGAGTTGACAGAACAATATTTCTGAATACTCCGGTCCCTATCATAAGTAATTTTATTTCCAATCTCCTGATGGGAAAATATTTGCTTGATAGTATATTTTTGGGAAATCTTCTGAAAAACATTAATTACTTCAGCTTGAAAAAGGTATATAATGCTATTTAAGTTGTTCAACTTAGACTGCATATCCTGAAGGGATTGATAAATAAATCTCCAATGGCGAATGTCACTATCTGCATAGTTCATTACCGAGGGTTCAAAACAATACATGAGCAGTATGGGCAGGTTTTGTTTTTGTGCCCGGTAAAGCGCTTCATGATCGGTAAATCGCAGATCTCTTTTAAACCATACGATGACGATTTCCGGTTTGATTATTTCTGGGTTGGCCATTGATCGGGTGTGGCATAACTTAATCTACCCATCAAAGAAGTGTCATAATAGGCATCCAGTCCTGCGCATGCAGCGGTGTTGAGTTGATCCAATGCGACAAAACCATCTTCGGCAATGGCAGACTCCTCTATTTCTATTTGCTGAATGCTGCCAATAATCAGCATGGTTTTATTCAGACTAATATCTATTTTCTGCTCAAACTTCATCGCTATTTTTACAGGTGCTTCTGCGGCAAATGGGGCCAAACAATTGGGAAGCCTATATTCTGAAAACCCACAGGCATCAAATTCAGAAATGGCAGCATCGTATTTTGCAGAGGTTTGATGTGCCTTTGTATAATCCCGGGTGTTGATATAATTGATTGTGTATTGCCCGGTTTCCAGGATGTTTTTCAAGGTGTCTCTTTTCTCTGCATCCGGACGGCAGATAAATCCCCATAAAGGCGGATTAGCCCCAATATGAATCAACGAATTAAAAATTGCAAGATTTGTATTGCCCTCTTTGGATTGGGTGCCAATCAGAAAGGCCTGTTTAATGCCCGCTAATGAATTGATGAATACTGCCCTATATCTACTTTCGTATTCTTGTATGCATGCTTGGTCAATGATCATATTTGTTGTGTTTTAGGTGTATTGGTTTTTCAATTTTTTTCCAATAATTAAAAAAGGAAGGAAAGTATCCCGTCAGAGAATCTGAAATCCAATCTCTGGATTCCTCATAACCAGTATAGTTACTATTGAGTGGATGTTCTTTGTAGTAGGTTTTTTTCAATAAATTCAGAAAGCTATTATTTTGATTCGGAAGTGAATATCGATTGATGTTTTTCGGATTGCGTTTATGCGCATGCTTTTGACTCATCCCACTATGCACTCTTTTGCGCCACAGTCGAGAATTACTTGCCTTTAATTCTTTGCGTATCAGGGCAATAACCTCTGCTTCTGAGATACTAAACTCTAAGCAAATTGCTTCAAAGGAAATACGATTTCCCCAGTCTATTTCAAAAATTCGGTTAATGTCCTTGTATTCCACCCAAAGCGTTTTGTCTTAAACGATATTGAAGGAGTTTTAATTCCTGATGTTCACATTAAGGGAAACAAATGGGGGAGGGTAGCTTGATTCTATGAATTGGCCAATTACTTAGGCTCTTCAAGATTTTATGTGGGTAAGATATGAGCATTTCCCAAATTTTAGGAATATCGAATTGATTCAGGAAATCCCAAAATTAATGTAATTCCAGTTTGCTATATTTAAGAAGATTTTGGACACAGTTGTTGTGGCCAGAGGAGTTGAAGCCCGCTCCGTAGGGAGAAGCAGGAGAGGGTTGAAGCTAATTTTTAAACTATGTAAAAGATTTATAACGAACACATAGGTTTTTTTCAGGATTTAATTACCCATAAAACTGCGAAGAGCCATTATTTCACAAAATCACCCTGTCGAATTCATAAAAATCGAATAAAAACATCCTCAATTAATTGCGAAGAGTATGAATATATTTTAAGGCCTGAATTAGTAAACCATATTTTGATATCCATATCTATTAATTCAGGATGCTAAAACAATTTATAGTAAGTTTTTTACTATAAGTAAGTGATAGTTAGTTTTATATAGTAGTATAAGATTCATTTTATTACTATATCTGTAATATATGTAATAATTAAAACCCTGTGTACAACTTAGTTTATAATGCATTATTCAATTTTCTTAGTGTCTAATTTTCTTTCTACCCTATCCATTGTTTAGCTCCCAGAGTTAGTTGCTCCCGGGTTCCTAAATGTTTCCTTCTATTAAGCTATCGTTTTTTTAGTTTGTTTATTCGAAAAAGAAAACTGGCTTAATGGTTATAATTGCGATGATTACTTGCCTGAATGTTTTTTGTTATTCTACTTTAGGAGGTTCATTTTAAATAAATTAGTGTACTTCATTTATTCAGTAACAATAGACCCTTCTTGCTTCTTTTTAGATTCTAAGTAGGTATAGGTAAAGGTTAATTCACGGAATTTGTTTTCATCTCCAATTGAATCTTTCAGTGCCCAAATGTTTATTTCCGGATTTTCCGATAAAAATTTTGACCATTCTGCAAAGGCTTGTTCAGATATTACTTGCTCAATGGGCATACGCTCATCGCTGATTAATCTTCGGATATGACTAACAATCGTCGAAGGTGCTAGACTTCTGTTTTCGGCAATTTCTTCGATTGTTTTACCCGCTTGAAATGCTTCTAGGGTTAAAGTATAAGTTTGGCCGATTTCTCGTTTGATTTTTTTGGGTTCGGAATCTTTACTCCAGGAACTCTCCCTCTTTTTGTTGGAATTAATTTTTTTAGTTGGGCTTTGAGTTGTGTTTGCAGTTTGATTCTGTACCTCACTCAAAATGCGACTTCTCCATTTTAATGCGGTGATGTTTTTCCACTCAGCACTTAAATCTAAGTCCGGTTGCAGTCTATAATCAATTAATACTAAAGATTTCTGAAATGCAATGAGGGCATTGCTCATACCAGCATCTAATGCTTCTAATTCGGTGCAATAGGTTTTGGTTCGGGGTAATGCCGACATGGTCAGTTTGTGTTTTAATACTCGCTCATTTAATTGCTGGAGCTTAGGATTGAAATAAGAAACCGCAGCATGTACTCGCTCTTTTAACGCAGCAATGTCATTTAGCTCCAACAGGGGAATGAGTTGATTGCGAAATTTACGCGCAACAATATTCAGTTCTGTTAGTTCTTCCCAAATAGTTTTTGCCCATTCTAGATAGTTTTGTTTTTCGGATTTTCCCTCATCCTTATTGTAGGATTTGATATGAGTATTCCAATCTGTAATTATTGGATTTAACTCAAATGAATTCAAGCAATAATTCTTTAAATATAAATCCGAATATTCCGTAAATAATTTTTGGGTATTTCCTTGAGTTTCTTTTCGAGTCTCAAATCTGGATAATGAGGCATCATAAGGAATTCCCTGTGTGCCAATAGGCGAAGATAATACCAGTCCCTCTAGGCTTTTTAGACGCGAGAGCGCCACATAGGCCTGGCCAGATGCAAAGACTTTTTCTATGTCAATAATCGCTTTTTCAAATGTTAACCCTTGGCTTTTATGAATAGTAATAGCCCAGGCAAGGCGTAAAGGAAATTGCGTAAAGGATCCGATTGTTTCTTCCTCAATTTTTTTGGTTTCTTCATTAACCGAATAGCGTATGTTCTCCCATAGATAAGGCTCGAGACTGATTTTTTTTCCATCAGAATCTTCTACCAATATAGTTTTCTCTTGGAAATCTACGATCCTTCCAATCTTGCCATTATAAAAACGCTGATCTCCGCTGGGGTCGTTTTTTATAAACATAACTTGCGCACCTTTTTTGAGAAGTAAATTTGATTCACAGGGAAAAATATGCGGAGGGAATTCCCCTTCAATAGTGGATTCGAATGTTCGTAAGGGTGCAGTGAGGAGATGTAATTCTAATTGATTGATTTCATCTGCATCCCTATTGTGTGTTGTTAATCGAATATATCCCTCATCCGGATTGGGTCTGAAATTAGTCTTATAATAGGAATTGAGCAGGTGAGTGTCTTCTTGTTGTAGTTGATTATATCGGATTTTATTCAGTATGCGGGTGAAGTTCTGATCGGCTTGACGGTAGATAATTTCTAATTCAATATAAATGGGCGGGTGATCTCTCAACACCTGTGCATCGAAGAAAAAGGGCGACTTATAATATTGGCTCAATACATCCCATTCCGATCTTTTTACTACGGGCGGTAATTGCATCATATCTCCGATAAACAATACCTGAATTCCACCAAAAGGTTTTTTATTTCTCCGAACCGACTGAAGCATAAAATGAATAGCATCCAATAAATCTGCCCGAAGCATACTTACTTCATCAATGATTAAGAGTTCTGCTTCGCGTATAGTTTTAGTTCTTTGTCCACTCATTTTAAAATGCCGCGTCAAAGTAGATAGGGTTTCAAATTTGGAATCACCCTGTACCCGAAATTCACCGTGTTCTGGAATAAATCCCCCAAAGGGTAATTGAAATTGGGAATGTAGGGTTACTCCCCCTGCATTTAACGCTGCAATTCCAGTGGGAGCCGCCACCAATGTTTTTTTTATGGTGGTGGACTTAATTCTCTTTAAGAAAGTTGTTTTTCCTGTACCGGCTTTTCCTGTTAGGAATACATTCTCAGCCGTCAACTGGATAAACCTCTCCGCAACAATTGCTGCATCAGATACTATTTCCGTTTGAATCATAAGAGTATTTACACTTGCAAAATCTAAGGTACGAATATGCCCCTTCCGTCTTTAGATAAATAGACAACTTTCCGAAAATTCCTGAAATAAATAATTGAAAATCAATAAACTGGAAATTTTTAGTTGTTATGGGTTATGGGTTAGTTGCTAGGGGTTAGAAGTTAGTTGTTAGAATTTTTCATCCTTTATAACTCATCCTTCATCCTTCATCCTTCATAACTAACCACTAACCACTAATCACTAACCACTAATCACTAACCACTAATCACTAATCACTAACCACTAATCACTAACCACTAATCACTAACCACTAATAACTTCCCCCTCTCCCCCATCTTTTATTCGCTTTCTCTCTGGCTTTCGGTAATTGATGTAGGTAGAATGTAGAATGTTGAATTTGTTTTTTATTTTTAAAGAGTTCTGTTCCCCCATTGTTAATGGCTAACTTGTATGCCAAAGCTATTTCATAGTTGTTTATTCGAGCATCAAATGTTTTGTTGCCTTTCCGATAAAAATAATTTACCACATAATATTCATAGTGCATTTTTTTAAGGATATCATTAATGGATTCTTGGTTTTCATTCTTTTTATTAAAAATAGCCTGGTTCAAATCGAGATGACAAAAATTTAAACTCGGGGCAAAGGGGTCTTCCAATATTAGGGTTATAGATAAGGGTGTATAAATCATGGTTCCGAGAGAATCTCGTACGCGCAGATTTACCTCCATAGTTTTACTGATATAATAATTAAAGGTGTCTTTAGGATTTAATTGGTAACTTGACAAGGTTCGATTATTTTCAATTTCACTCGTGATATAGGTTTTAAGAAATTCACTCGTTAGTTCGGAATATTTATAATGGCTAGTATTGGGATCTACATCATACGCCCATGCTTTTAGGGTGTTATTGTTGATTTCATTCAGTACAGTGAGGGGCACACCGGACAAGTATGGTTTATTAACTTTTTGGAAAGCGGGGGTGTTATTTAGTAAATGCTTTAGGTTAGCGGGGACAAATTTAGGCCAGTTTTCATCTAAGGGAATCCATATTTGAATAACCTGGTCTTCTTTTGACACTAATAGAATTTCCGTTGGGTTAGGATGCTTAGATTTTTTTTGAGCTTGTACCGCTGAAAATAGAGTAAGTAATAGAAGGAGGATAAGGATGTTTTTCATAATAATTTGAAATAGGTGAATATCAAATATATGAAATAAAAGAATTCAGACTGGCATCACCTTTTGTAAGTGTATGCTACTGTACCTCTCACATACTATAATCTTCCTGAAAGTTAAGATTGGGGTATTTCTCTTTATAAACTTGTCGGACTAATTGCATGAGTGCTGCTTTAAACTCTTCAATTCCCTGTTTTTTTGTTGCGGATATTTTTACTGCAGGGTGAAATTGTTTGAGTGCCCATTCAATATCTTCTTCCAGTTGATCGGCCTTGTTAAATACCATTAAAACAGGTTTATCGCCCGCTTTAATTTCCTCTAAGGTAGTACGCACAACCGTAACCTGGTCTTGCCAAGCGGGATGGGATGCATCCACCACATGTAAAATAATATCCGCTTCTCGAATTTCATCTAGGGTTGATTTAAAAGACTCAATTAATCCATGGGGTAGTTTACGAATGAAACCAACTGTATCTGAGAGTAGAAAAGGGGTTTGTTCGAAGACTACTTTTCGAACGGTAGAGTCCAAGGTGGCGAAGAGTTTGTTTTCTGCTAAAACATCCGACTTGGAAATCATATTCATAATGGTGGATTTGCCCACATTGGTGTATCCTGCCAAAGATACTCTCACCATTACTTCTCTGTTTTTTCGGCGCGTTTCATTTTGCCGGTCAATTTTCTTGAGTTCTTCTTTAAGTGCTCGGATTTTATCGCGAATGATGCGTCGGTCGGTTTCAATTTCTTTCTCTCCTGCTCCTTTCATTCCGATACCGCCTTTTTCGCGAGAAAGGTGTGTCCACATTCCGGTAAGTCGAGGAAGCAGGTATTGAAGTTGGGCCAATTCTACTTGTACCTTTGATTGTGCGGTACGGGCATTTTCGGAGAAGATATAGAGAATGAGGCTAGAGCGGTCTAGCACCTTCACCTTTAGAAAATCATCGAGATTTCGAACCTGAGAGGGGCTTAGATCATCATCAAAAATGACCATAGAAACATTCTCTTGTAAGACGAAGTTGCGGATTTCTTCTAGTTTTCCTGAGCCAACGAATGTTGCCGGGTGGGGTCTATCCATTGCCTGTTGGAAAACTTTCACCGTTTTAGCTCCTGCAGTTTCTGTCAGGAAGGCTAATTCATCTAAGTATTCTTTTTGGCTATTAACCCCTCCTTGTCGCGGATATATCCCTACCAGAACAGCTGTTTCTTGTTCTAATTGGGTACTGTGTATGGCTTTTCTTTTGTCGCTCAATAGAATTTACTGACCCTGGGCCAGTGAGTAACCTCTTTCTTCGCCAAAGTACTGAAGTAGTTCAACAGAACAGACAGTATATAGGGGAGCGAGGCGGGTACAAACTTCAAATATTTCGGATTGTTGAATAGGAGTTTCAGATTCAATACGCACGCGGTACTGATCAATACACTCAGTGTAAACAGAACCTGTTGGCCACACCTGAGTTCCTCGGTTGGACATAGTGACTAATTTCCACCCATTCGGTAAATGGGGTTGAATGGTATTGGCTAATGTATTGCTATCCTGATTTGTGGCAATAAAAAGGTCAGCACCTACCAATTTGTAACTAGGAATGGGAGTTTCCATCATGCGTCTTTGGCTGGGTGCAGGAGGTCTTTGAAAGGCTTCATCCGGAGCACTAGATTTACGCGCGGGTTTAATAGGTTTTTTGCCCAGATTGGCTGCAATGTTTTCAGCAAAACTGAAGGTAGGGCTTGCAGCAACAGAAGTATCTCCAAAGTCAGGAGTATGTACGCCGCTTTCGAGGGTGTACAATAAGCCATCCTGAATGGTATCGGCATAAGAGCCAAGACCCAAGTGGCGCAGCATGAGCAGACCACTCATTAACAGAGCTGTTGGGTTGGCTTTTTGTTGACCCGCAATATCTGGGGCAGTGCCATGTACTGCTTCAAAAATAGAAATATGATCCCCGATATTAGCAGAAGGAGCAAATCCTAAACCTCCAACCAAGCCTGCACATAAATCGGAAACGATATCCCCTTGTAAATTAGGTAGAACGATTACTTGAAACAACTGCGGCTTAGAGGTTAACTTCATGCACAAGTCATCAACAATGATGTCTTTAGCCTCTATGCCAGGATATTCTTTTGCGATTTCATAAAATGTTTTGAGAAATAGTCCATCAGTCAATTTCATGATGTTGGCTTTATGACCGCAGGCGACCTGAGTATACCCTTCTTTCTGGGCCATTTCAAATGCATATCGAACGATTTGCTCTGAACCTGGGCGAGTAATAAAACGACGACACAAGGCTACATCATGGGTAAGCATGTGCTCTATTCCCCCGTAGGTATCTTCAATGTTTTCGCGAACGATGGTAATGTCAATAGGAATTCCAGCTTTTGAAAAAACTGTTTCTACTCCGGGGAGCGTGCGCACTTGTCGTCTATTGGCATAAGTGCTCCATACTTTCCGGGCAGTTACATTGATGCTTTTTCCACCAGTACCTTTGGGCGTTTCCATCGGACCTTTGAACAGAATGCCATGTTTCTCTACGGAAATTTTAGCCTCTTCTGTCATTCCTGTTGTCAGACCCTTCAGAAATACCTCTTTTCCCATTTCTACAAAATCATACTCCAAGGGTACCCCTGCTGCTTTGAAAATATGCAGACAGGCATCCATAATTTCTTTGCCTATTCCGTCTCCGTTGGCTACTGCGATGGTTTTGTTTGTGCTCATGAGTTTTTTAGGTGGAATTTCTAATTCACTGCAAAATAACGAAAAGGAAGATTCAGATTGAAATCAAAAGTGGGGAAATGCCGATTTCAGGAGGATAAATTTAATCCCCTTACCGAAATGTATATTTATTGCTTTGACTTGGGGTAAGTAAAGGAGGAAAAGACAAAATATGTATTAGGGAATTGCGAAATTCAATTTTTTTTTGACTGTTATCCTAAGATAACTTAAGAAAAACACTACAGAAGTTCAGAATTGCCAAGTCCATGCAAAGGATGACCCCTAATTCGTTTTAGTGAGTAATGTCAAAACTCAGTCTTGTTTTCTAAGCCGCACTAAAAATTAAAAGGAACCCGACCTTAAATCAAATTCCTTTTAACAACCCAATATATAACCCACCACAAAACCTATAATAATATAGAAAAACTATTCTTCAGAGATTTTAGAATCTCGAATGATGAAACTTATACAGAAAAACTTTCCCCACAGCCACAGGTTCTTGAGGCATTAGGATTAACGAAATGAAACCCCTTTCCATCCAGCCCATCTGAAAAATCTAACTCAGTACCTGCCAGATATAAATAGCTTTTTAGGTTAACGAGTAGTTTGATTCCCTTGTCTACAAAAACCTGATCTCCGGCTTGTTCCACATCGTCAAAGTCTAGTTTGTAACTCAAGCCGGAGCAACCGCCTCCTTGAACGGAAACGCGAAGGCCGAAATTTTCTCCAATTCCAGCATCTTCCCTGAGTTGTTGCAGTTTAACAACTGCTTTATCAGTGACAGTAATGTCTGATGTTGTGGTTGCAGTGCTCATTATTAATGAATTCTGTCTTTATCTTCAATTGGAGCCAAACCGTTTTTAACGCGGTAATCGTTGATGGCAGCCCGAATGGCATCTTCTGCTAAAACAGAACAATGGATTTTTACAGGAGGAAGAGCTAATTCTTCTACAATATCCATATTGTCTATTTCCAGTGCTTGATCTACCGTTTTGCCTTTCAGCCATTCTGTTGCCAGAGAGCTAGAGGCAATAGCAGAACCACAACCAAAGGTTTTGAAACGGGCATCTTTAATGATATGAGTTTCCGGATCTACTTCAATTTGTAGACGCATTACATCCCCGCATTCTGGAGCTCCAACCAGCCCGGTTCCTACTTCATTTTTACTTTTGTCCAGCGTTCCTACATTCCGTGGATTGCTGTAGTGATCAATTACTTTATCTGAGTAAGCCATAACTATATTTGTATTAGGTTAAGGTTGAAATTAATGATGTTCCCATTGAATGGTACTTAGGTCAATCCCTTCTTTATGCATTTCCCAAAGTGGACTCATTTCTCTGAGTTGATTCACCGCTTTGGTAACACATTGAATGGCAAAATCAATATCTTCTTTGGTAGTGAAACGGCTTAAGCCAAAGCGAAGCGAAGAATGAGCTAAATCATCAGAAAGCCCTAGGTTTTTCAATACATAGGAAGGTTCTAGGGAGGCTGAAGTACAGGCAGACCCGGATGAAACAGCCAAATCTTTAACCCCCATAATCAGACCCTCTCCTTCTACATATTTGAAGCTCATATTAGTGACATGAGGTAATCTGTGTTGTACACTACCATTGATATAGGACTCTTCCATTTTGGAGAGTTCTGTTTGCAGATAATCGCGCAAAGCGGATAATCTTGCTGCTTCAGAGTCCATTTCCAGACGGGCAATTTCACAGGCTTTTCCAAACCCTACAATGCCTGGTACATTCAGAGTGCCACTGCGCATGCCGCGTTCGTGTCCTCCGCCATCCATTTGGGCAGTAACTTTTACCCGGGGGTTTTTCCTTCTTACATACAAAGCACCAATTCCTTTGGGGCCATACATTTTATGAGCGGTAAAGGACATTAGGTCAATACCCATTTCATCTACTAAAACAGGGATTTTGCCAACAGCTTGGGTAGCGTCGGTATGAAACAAGGCACCATTTGTATGGGTTATTTTTGCCAATTCCTGAATGGGCTGAACAACTCCCGTTTCATTATTGGCAATCATGATGCTTACCAATATCGTTTGGGGAGTAAAAGCTTTTTTGAAATCCTCTAAATCAATCAATCCATCAGAGCCAACAGCTAGGTAGGTAACCTGAATGCCACTTTTTTCCAAGTGTTTGCAAGTATCCAATACCGCTTTATGTTCTGTAGTGAGGGTAATGATGTGATTGCCTTTGGTGACATACATTTCTGCCACTCCTTTAATGGCTAAATTATTGGACTCAGTGGCCCCCGAAGTAAAAATGATTTCTTTATCGGTGCAGCCGATGAGCGTTGCTATTTGTTCACGGGCATAATCTACAGCTTCTTCTGCTTTCCAGCCAAATGCATGGTTTCTGGAGGCCGCGTTTCCAAAATTCTCGGTAAAATAGGGCAACATCGTCTCCAAAACCCTGGGATCCATAGGAGTTGTAGCGTTACTATCGAGATAAACAGGTAGTTTCAACATTGGTTAAGGAGTCTAATCTATATCCTTTAACACAAAATTATTTAAATTTGTTCTAAATACAAGTAGTATGTCTGCAAAAATTACCCGAGTTGAGCATATTGGCCTTGCCGTCAATAATTTAAGTGTATCTATTGAAAATTGGACCCGAATATTGGGTCAGGTACCCTATCATGAGGAGGTGGTTGAGTCTGAAAAAGTGCGGACAGTATTCTTTCAGGTAGGGGAAACGAAGATAGAGTTATTGGGAGCCACCGAGCCTGATTCTGTTATTCAAAAGTTCATTGATAAGAAAGGAGAAGGGATTCACCATATAGCGATGGAAGTGCAGGATATACTAGCAGAGATGCAGAGATTGAAAGACTCAGGCTATACCTTATTACAAGAAACACCGAAACGAGGGGCAGACAATAAACTGATTTGTTTTGTCCATCCCAAAGAAACGGGTGGTGTTTTGTTAGAATTATGCCAGAGTGTTCCTACAGAGGAATAATCAGTAATTATCCGGAATAGGAACTTAACATCACAGGCATCACCAGCATTAGCATGTTTTCGCCTTCTCCTTGTTCGTCTGGCAGTACGATGGAAGCACGATTGGGGGTAGAGAGCTCCATTACAACGGTATTGGTATCCACATTGTTAACTACCTCTAACAGGAAAGCTGCATTGAAGCCGATTTCCATATCTTCCCCATCAAAAATACACTTGAGCACCTCTCTTGCCTCGTTAGCATAGTCAATATCTTCGGTGGAAATTTCCAATTCGCTACCTGCGAGTTTAAAGCGGATTTGATGTGTTGTTTTATTGGAGAAGATATTTACCCTTTTTAGAGTGGAGGATAATTCTTTTTTATCGAGAATCAGTTTGTTCGGATTATTAGTAGGAATAACATTTTCATAATCCGGGTATTTATCACTGATGAGGCGACAGAGTAGCAGAGTATTTCCTACACTGAAAAACGCATTGTTTTCATTGTATTCAATGGTTAATATTTCATCCACGCCTGAGAGGGAGTTTTTTAATAGGTTGAGCGCCTTTTGAGGCACAACGAAATTAACGGATTCTTTGACCGTAATATCCACTCTACGGTACCTGACGAGACGGTGCGCATCAGTTGCGACGAAGGTTACTCCCGCATCGGTGAAATTGAAAAGCATTCCGTTCATTGCGGGTTTATGCTCATCAGTGGAGGCTGCGAATAAAGTTTTTTGAATGGCCTTTACCAAGATAGAGGCCGGCATTTTTACAGAATTGGTGTTTTCAGCATCTGGAACCTGAGGGAAATCGGCTCCATTTTCTCCATTCAGTTTGTATTTACCGTTTTCGGAGGTTAATTCGATGGCGAAATTTTCTTCGTCTACCGCAAAGGTAATGGGCTGATCTGGGAGGTTTTTAAGGATTTCCAGAATCAGTTTAGCAGGTACTGCCAGTCTCATTTCGCCGCCCCGCCCATCAATTTCCAGGGTGGTTTTCATGGTGATTTCCAGATCGGTGGCTGTGAGGGTCAGCTTGCTTTTGCCTATTTCAAACAGGAAGTTTTCGACAATGGGTAATACATGCCTTGATGGCACTACGCCGGCAATAAGTTGTAACTGTCTGAGCAGGTTTTCGGAAGAAACGACAAAATTCATAATAGAACGGATTGATTGTTCAAGGGCACAAATCTAATCAATGTGGCGTAAAGGAGATACGGAAATTATCACAATATTCAGGCACATCCTGATTTTCGGACAATTAAATAGTCAGTGTTTTAAAATTTTTTGGTAGAAAAGTCTTTTCGAGCCCTTAAATATCGCCCAAAATGAAATTCTTGCAGGCTGATTAATTCTGCTTTGGGTTGATCTGCCAACGCAAAATACAAATCTAACCTGTCTGGGCGTCTCCAGATTTTTAGACGGAAAATTTCCTCCCCCCGATTCTTTACCTCAAAAATCACATCCGGATTTAGCTTCTGTAGTTCTTCTTTTTTACCCGGATAATATTTTTCTACCATACTTTCAGCAATGATTTTCTGAAAGCCAGCAATATATTCCTCGACCAAATCGCCCCCTGGCTCACCATTGAGTAACCAATCTTTGCCCTTTCGGCTAATTTGGAAAGAAGAATCTTTGCTAGTGGAATATTCTACCTTCACCCATTCTACTTGGTCGGGTGTGGTAGCAAAAACTAAATTTTCTTTCCAATCATCCTCTAAAGACGAGTAACGGCTATTCAGATAGCCTGTATGGCCCGGTATAAAGGTGACATATATATCGTCGGCGCCTTTCAGTAACATAAATGTACCCATATTATCAGGGGTGTTGGTACCTACTTTGTACGATTTGCGTGAGCCATCTTTTAATAATATTTCAACATCGGTATGTTCTCTCGCCAATAAATTCAGCATATTGCTTTTGGCTTGAGGTAAAACCGGTTCCTTTGCCCGAAGTAATTTGAGTGTTTTGAGTAGAATATTCACCTTAGCCTGAAGGGCAGGGTACTTTTCATTTACCAGCCAAGCGGAATCTTTTCGTGTCAAGGTCAGGGTTCGCTTCGGTTTTCCTTCCAGATTGTAAGTGAATTGAATGGATTGTATGCTTGCGGTATCCTTTAGGGAGAAGGCTGTTTCTTCCGGGTCAAAAGAACTTTTTGTTTTTCGGAATACCATAAAGTAGTATCCCAAAGATAACATCAACAAAACAAGGGATAAGATGAGGGTATTTCGGTTTTTCATGCCACGGGTTTACGATTTCGGGAAATGCGAACTCTTTGGCGTACAATGCCCCAGATTAAAATTAGCAATACGGGTAGCGTCAGGTTCAGGGTTCGAATCATCCATTCATTTCCTCTAACTTTTTTAATGTCTAATGAGTGGTATTGTATGTCTTTAGCTCTAATTTGAATTAGACTCTCCCCCCCCAAGAGGAAGTCAATAGAATTAAACAAAAAGGCTTTATTATCGAAGGCCATAAAATCAATTTTTCCTCTTACATCTTCTCCCACAGCTATCTGCCCATCGCCCAAAACAATCATTCGGGTGTCTGCTACATTTCTGCGGAGGAAGGCAGCCGTTGGGGCTGCTGCTGCGAATGCATCTACCGGCGCTGTTCTGTTTTCAAATAAAGAATGGAATTGCCCTTCTACCAAAATTGCCATGATACGATTTCCTTTTCCCTGAAGTTCTTCTGGTCTAGGCGGGTTTCGAATCCCTTCATTCAGGTCAACGAATACATTGCCGGATTGACTGCGGCTGTAGGGGGAACTGATTAACAAGGGCGTATGACGCAGTTCCGGAGTTTTAAAAGTATCAATTGAAGAGGCATATCGCATCTTGACAGCATCCAGATTTCGGGTAATTGGATGATCTGCTAGGCGTGTAATTAATGGGTAATAAATCCAGCGCTGCGAAGAAAAGGTTGGAGGTGCATTGGGATTGGGTAATACCAACTCAATGGTAGAACAGTTTAAATCTGATACCAAGTCATAATTTACCTTGAATCCATACTTCATAAATAAATCATCGAGGTTTAACTGACGAATTCTGCTCAGCGTTTCGGCCTGATAATGCAGGTTGACATCCTGCTGATCTAACATCCAGATAATCTTCCCTCCCCGCATAAGGTATTGGTCGATTTCGTATTTCTCTCTTTCGGAAAAAGCTGTGTCAGGCTGAAGCACCAGCAACACAGCAACAGAAGGACTTATCGCTTCCCCATTTCGGACATTTACCTCTATAGGGATATAAAGATTGGATAATTCCCGCATGAATTCCCGTGTTTTTTCCTCCGGAATTTCTTGGTGTCCTCTTAAAATTCCCACAATTTTTTTACTGCCTTGCGTAAGACGCTTCACTGCATGAATTAGCTTATACTCTAGGTTTGCTTCTGCTTTTAGAGGGCTAGGTTCTCCGGAAGCATAATCAACCGATCCTTTAAAAAGATCTACCATTTCTTCCCTTCCTTCATATGAAAATACGGCAACAGGAAAAATATACTGCCGGCCTTCGGATGTCTGAGAGTTTTTAATATTTAAGGTGATGGGAGCAATGCCTTTTTCTACAAAGCTTTGCATTAGTTCCTCGTTTTCTGAAGGATCGATAAATTCAAACTGAATCATATTTCCTCCATACACTTTCATTTCAGTAAGCATGTCGCGCACAGCCTGTTTGAATCGCTGAATTCTGGGAGGAAACTCTCCTTCAAGATAAACTTTGACTGTGAGATATCGATCTAAGCTATCCAAAGTTTCTTTACTGTAATCAGATAGACTATATCTTTTTTCTTGGGTCAAATCTACTCGAAAAAAATAAGCAGAAGCCAGTAAGTTCAGCATGATTAAAATGCCAATCCCTATGATGTATTGAATAAACTTCTGGCTTTTCATTTTTTATTCAAAAATAAATTCAGGTCACTTAAGAGCAAGAATATTAAAGAGAGCGAAATAAAATATAGAAAGTCACGACTATCTAAAACGCCTCTGGAAATACTCCGAAAATGCTCAATCATTCCAAATTGAATTAGGACATCATTCCAAGCGGAAAGACCGGGAAGTTCTGCAATAAAATCAAATCCGGTATAGATAAAAAATGAAACAAACACGCCGAGTATAAAGGCCAAAATTTGATTTCCTGTCAGTGTAGAGGCAAATATTCCGATAGAGGCGAAAGAAAATCCTAAGAACAAAAGTCCAATATAGGCACCTGAGGATGCTGCGATATCTAAATTACCGGTTGGGTTGCCCAAATACCAAATTGTAGCCAAATAAATCAAGGTAGGAAATACCGAGAAAATAACAAGACTGCAAGCTGCGAGGAATTTCCCTAATATTACTTCCCACCTTTTAAGGGGGCGTGAAAACAATAAATCTATTGTGCCTGTCTTTAATTCTTCGGCAAATGAACGCATGGTAATAGCAGGAATTAAAAATAAAAAGAACCAGGGGCTCAAGGCAAATAGGGTAGATAAATCGGCAGCTCCTGTATCTAATACATTGTCGCCAAAAATCCAGAAAAAGAGGCCATTTCCAGTTAAAAAGACAGCCATAACTACATAAGCAATCAGGGAGTTTAGGAACACCGCAATTTCTTTCCGAAAAATAGTCAGTATCCGGTGCATACTTAGTTTTTGTTTTGGGTAAGTGATCGGAATAATTCTTCCAGCCCGGATTGTTCTTTCTTTAAGGAGAGAATGGGAATATCTTGTTGAACGCTTTCGGCATATATGGCTTTGCGGAGTTCAGCATCCGGGGCATTGCTAAAGGTCCAAGTTTGTTGATTGTCCTGCTGAATGGTTAACCCAGGAAAAGCTATTTTTAGATTTTCGGGATTGAAGACATTGGGGGTAGATTCAAAATCGACCCGCACCAATACTTGTGTATCTTGGCTTGGAATGCTTTCCTGTACTTTTCTATCTGCTACAATTTTTCCCTGATGAATGATGATAATTCTGTCTGCGATTGCCTGTACTTCTGGTAGGATATGGGAAGAAAATATAAGCGTTTTTTCTTTGCCATAATTCCGGATGACATTTCGGATTTCGAGCATTTGATTGGGGTCCAGCCCCGAAGTTGGTTCATCCAGAATTAATATTTCGGGGCCATGCAACATTGCCTGTGCAAGCCCAACTCTTTGGCGATAGCCTTTGGAGAGGGCTCCGATTTTTTTGTGCTGCTCTGCCCCTAGTCCGGTAAGGGCAATCATTTCCTGAATACGGGTGCGCAACATTATTCCTTTAATGCCGCTGAGATTACCCATGAATTCCAAGAATTCCCGCACATACATATCCGGATATAAGGGGTTTTGTTCTGCCAAGTATCCTGTTTTCTTTTTTGTTTCGATAGGATTACTTGCCACATCTATTCCACACACTTCTACTTTACCTGAATCTGCCTGAATAATTCCGGTGATAATCTTAAGGGTCGTAGATTTTCCTGCACCATTGGGACCCAAGAATCCGAGGATTTCGCCTTTATTAACGGAGAAACTCACCTCATCCAGAGCTTTCTGGCTACCATAATTTTTGGAAAGGGATTGAACACTAAGGGACATAGCGATGCAAAATTAGGTAAAATCCAAGCGTCTGCCTCAGTATGATTTCAGAGCTTCAGAGATTTTCCTAATACTAAGCCAATACAGGCTATGAGGCTGCCCAAAACGGAACTTATCCATACCCATGGGTTTGAACATTCAAGGGACAATAGGAGTGTTCCGGAAATTATATATCCAACAATTGGGGCAAAAACCCAGAACGGGTAATTGAAGGAATAAAATTCTTTGCGACCCTTTATGGCAATTCGAAGAATGGCATACATGACAAAGCGGGCGGCAAAGAAACCTAGAGCACATCCGGCAAATCCTAAGAAGGGCGTGAAAAGATAGGCTGTGGCAAACCCCAAACTCAACCCTCCTGATGCAGAAATACTTAGCACCCAAGTTCGGGGAGAATAAAACTCACCCAGGCTATCGAGTATAAATAAAAGACGAAATCCAAATGCAGCCTGTATCCAAGGTAAAATCGACAAGGTCAGGTGAAATTCTGGTGGAAGCAGGGAGATGAGGGCCAAACAGGCAATGGGAAAAGATATCAGATAAATAAAAAGGGCATACCGAACATATTGCCGAGCTGATTGTGCAAAGAGCGAAAGATTGCTCTCGGACCAAGCATGATATATATCTGGTTGAACTTGGTTTCGTATTGCCTGAAAGGCCATTTCATTCAAAGAAATAAATGCGATAGCAATGGAAAGAAATCCGGCAAATTCCTCATTGAGTAATGTTCCGGTTATCCATCTATCTGAAAATAATAATGCTTGCGAAACAAGAAGATAGGGTACTATCGGCAGGGTAAATTGGACAATTTTTACAATGAGGCCCAACTTCGGCTTACCTGCTGAGAAAGAAACCAAAACAAAAGGTATAATCGCAATCAACATTCCAATTAACCTACCCGTGAGAACCTGAGTATGCTTATTTCCCCCCCAATATAATCCTGCAAAGCTACCTGCTAAAGCGCCCAAAGCATGCAGTGCCATACGAGCGAGGTATGCATTGGGTTTTTTGTTTTGAACTAAGGCAGCGAGATATTGGCTTTCCAGAGCGGATAATCCGGCAATTAAAATAGCGACAAACAAACTTAATTGGTCAAATCCTTTACTAATTAGGGCTTCAGGAAAGGGCAAAATAAGTCCAAGCAACAGCAATAGGGCCGTCAGTAAAATAGCCATTGAATGAGCAGACCCTGTAAGGTTATAGGCATCCAGATTGTTTTCCCAATAGCGCGCAATGGCCGCAGTAAAGGGAGCCCCCACGAAAACTTGGAAAAGAAACAAACTAGCTTGCACCAAGCTAAGTAGGCCAAACTCAACCGGCCCTAGAAACCACCCATATACAGGTAACAATAAGAGTTGAGCCAGGGCAGGTAATGCATTGGAAAGTGCGTAGATAAAAGCAGGGGGAATGGGAGTACTTCTAAAGAAAGCACTTACGCTCATGCAGAAAGGGAATGTTGAAATAGGTTTCGGGCAATCTCAATTGCAGGTAGGCCATATCCTCTGGCTTTTCGCAATAGTTCTAAATTGAGTTTATTCAATGCGGAGGGAGGTGGCCAGGGACCGATAGAAGTCTTATCGACAATCTGACTTGCTTTAATATATAATCCATTGGCCTCATCTGGGAAAGCAGGGAAATAAGTATTCCATTCATCTGCGAGCAACACCGGTTTATCCATCGTAAGAGACAGGCTCAATAGGGTGCTTCGGAAGCCACAAACAAGGGATGCTCCGGCAATGTCCTCCACTGGAGTTCTGTCGTAAGAAATACTTACGCCCGGAATATTGTGCACAAAATGATATTTTCCCGAAGGTGTATTCGGATGCAGTCTGATCACCAAAGGGATCTCGGGTGGGAGCAGGCAGAATATTTGGGAGAACAACTCGTACCAAGGGTCATATGTTTCAGGTAGAGTATTCCTTAAGGATTCTAAATCGCTGTCGATGAATAGCACATATTCATTCGAAAAAGTATTTTGATTCACCTCCACTGCCAGGGGGTCGCCCATTACCCGGACTCTGGCTTTAGGGTATCCTAATTTTTCTATCATCACTTTTTGGGAGGAATCGGTTAAGGCAAGAGCAAAATCTGCGCGATGAATTGGTTTTTTCAGGATTTCGGCTGCTTCATAAGGATTTCCGGTTTTGACGGCTTTCATTAGGTAATTGATTCTGTCTCCCCATTCATTCAAAGGGGCAGAAAGAATATAAAAGCTGAGCACTTGTTTTAGCCGGTCAAACCGAGAATTTAAAATGGGTCGATTCAGGTATATTATATTGTTGGCAGCCTCAAGCGAGTTGTCTCCATGTCCAATCAAAATGGTGGGGATATTGTTGAGTTGGGCATACCGGTTTACGGCAATTTCATGGTAACTGGAAATAGATTTGAAAAGGATTAACTTAGGTTGTACATGGGCAAAAAGAGCTTGGGGAGTGGCGAAATCTTCAAATGCGAGATCTCCTTTTTTATGATCTTTTAGCCAAGTAACAGGGGTAAAATGCGCTTCTGGCATGGTTTCTAGAACCCAGGCAAGACCCTCCTCCAACATAGAGCCTGGAAATACACATAAAATTTTAACCGCCATACAATTTTCAAAGTTCGGAATAATCGCCATTCTAAATCCAGATATGATTAATAATTCGAAATAATTCTACGGATTGCCTTTGGTCTTCAAATGTCCGGAACTTGTTTTCCTGTTGGTAGTATCTTGCGGCTATGAAAACAAACTACAAGCCCAATCTCAATCGAATTAAAGACCTGCTTGCAGAGGATAGGCCCAGGGAAAAACTTATTCAGAAAGGCCTAAGTTCATTGTCTGATCCGGAATTGATTGCCCTAATACTCTCCACAGGTACCAGAGAAATGTCTGCTGTACAACTTGCACGGGAGTTACTGCGTGAAACTTCAGGTTTGCTTACCTTGGCAGCCTGCTCCCCCTCGGAACTGATGAAGATCAAAGGAATAGGAGCTGCCAAAGCAGTGAGCATTGCTGCTGCTTTTGAGTTAGGTCGACGCCGGCAACAACTCCAGCATAAACCCTTTAAAATCATCAATTCAGCCTCAGCCGGAAATTATCTTATTCCTAGGTTGCAAGATTTTACCCATGAAGTGTTTTTTGTTCTCTTTCTTTCCCGAAATCATCAGGTGAAAAGCGAAAAAATTCTCTCAATGGGTGGAACAACCGCAACCATTGTAGATGTAAAAATGATTTTTAAAGAAGCCGTTAATCAGTTGGCTAGTTCTATTTTGGTTGCCCATAATCATCCTTCTGGAAGCTTAACTCCCAGTCAGGCAGATCGAGAAATTACCTTCAAAATAAAAGAAACCGGCAAGCTCCTGGATATTGCTCTAATAGATCACATCATTATCGGTCAAGACGGATATTTTAGCTTTGCAGATGAAGGATTGATTTAAAACTGTAATTGAGGTAAAAACTTGCATCCTACTCTCCTAGAGTTCAGAATTAAATCTCTCATATCTATAAAAATATCCACTCGGAAATTTCAGGGTATTTGTAGTTTTAGGCTCAGAGAGAATGGGAAGAAATCTATTCTTGCCTATTTTACCTTCGGTTAACTGTATGCGTGTATTGATTCAGAGAGTGTTAGAGTCTTCTGTAGAGGTTGAAGGACAAATTTGCGGGCAGATCGGAAAGGGATTATTGATTTTGTTAGGGTTTTCTCCCGAAGATGAACCTTCCATTATGGATAAAATGATTCGAAAGATTTTGCAACTTCGGATTTTCCCCGACGACACCGGAAAGATGAATTTATCCGTGACAGATGTTTCGGGGGGGCTGTTGTTGGTTTCTCAGTTTACCCTGTATGCTGACTGTAAAAAAGGGAATCGACCTTCGTATATACAGGCTTCGCCCCCGGTTCAAGCTTTGGAGCAATATCAGAATTTTGTTCAAAGATTTCGGGATTCTTGCACTTTACAAATCGAAACAGGCATTTTTGCGGCGGATATGAAGGTTCAGATCCTAAATGATGGCCCTGTTACCATTTGGTTAGATTCAGAAGATATATAATAATGTTATGAAAGAAGTAAGCTTACAACAAGCTCAGCAACAAGTGGACTCATGGATTCAAACGGTTGGTGTTCGATATTTTTCGGAGTTGACTAATATGGCCATTCTAACAGAAGAAGTGGGGGAGGTGGCTCGGATTATTGCCCGAACCTATGGCGATCAGTCATTTAAAAAGGCAGACTTAAGTAAAAATCTGGGGGAAGAATTGGCCGATGTATTGTTTGTACTAATTTGTTTGGCCAATCAAACTGGAATTAATTTGACCGAAGAGTTTGAAAAAGGCATGGAAAAACGAACGATTCGGGATGCAACACGACATAAGGAAAATGAGAAGTTGAAATAAATCAACGCTTTTGTGCCTAGTTTACCTTGCATGTTATCCTAATTAAACCGATTGAATTAACCTAAAAAGGCTGAGTAGGCCCCTAGAGATTTGGGGATACTATTTTTACTCAGGGTAAACTTTAGGGTATAATAATCTAAATTATATCTTTTAAATCAATTGGTCGTTTAAATTTGTGACAGTTTACTCTATATGCGAATACTCAGTATCTTTCTTTCTATTCTGCTTCTATTCAATTCCCTTGAATTACCAGCTTGGGGTTTTTGGGCGCATAAGCGATTGAACAGATTAGCTGTATTTACGCTACCTCCGGAAATGCTGAAGTTTTATAAGTTTCACATTGAGTATATCACGGAGCATGCGGTAGATCCAGATAGTCGTCGCTACATGGTGGAAGGGGAAGCGGAGAATCATTATATAGATGTAGATCATTACGAGGAATTTCCGTTTGATGGTATCCCCCGAAAATGGAAGGATGCCGTACAGAAATATTCAGAAGATACGCTCCGTTCTTATGGGATTGTTCCTTGGCATTTGCAGGTAATGTTGATGCGGCTCACTCAGGCCTTTCGAGACAAGGATGTGAAGCGTATTTTGAAAGTATCAACAGATTTTGGCCATTATGTGGGGGATTCAAATGTACCCTTGCACACTACGGAGAATTATAATGGGCAGATGTCCGGACAATACGGCATTCACGGTTTTTGGGAAAGTCGTCTTCCAGAAATGTATGGAGATACCTATAATTATTATGTTGGCAGAGCAGTTTATATCGAAGACCCTTTAGAGGAAGCTTGGAGAACGGTGTTAGAAAGCCATACAGCATTAGATTCTGTTTTTTCGTTTGAAAAGCAATTAACCAAAGAGTATGGGCAGGATCGAAAATACGGATACGAGAACCGGAACAATGTTCTGACCAAAGTATATTCTTATGATTTTAGTAAGGCTTATCATGATAGGCTGGCAGGTCAGGTAGAGCGACGCA
This sequence comes from Bacteroidia bacterium, assembly GCA_040381555.1. Classification (GTDB taxonomy): domain Bacteria; phylum Bacteroidota; class Bacteroidia; order J057; family RFSG01; genus CANHCC01. The sequence continues at coordinate 13,993 of JBEIHC010000011.1, read as the reverse complement.
TGCGTACCACCATTTATCGCATAGGCTCCTATTGGTACACTGCCTGGGTGAATGCTGGTCAGCCAAACTTAGATGAATTGTTAAAGCCCGATAAAAAAGGTCAGGAATTATCTGACGAAGAAGAAAAACAACCAGAGAAAAAACTCAATATTATTGATCGAGAAGCCAGTTTGAATATGCGTCCCTCTCATTTAGACGATTGGTATAATTGCTGCATGAATCACTCCCTAGCTCATGGTAGATGCAAGTTGCCAAAACAGGAGCATTCAGAAGAAGGGCAATCTCTTATTCTGGCTTGGTTGACTGAACTGATAGAAAAGGCAGAAACTTGGGTGCTCAGTTAAAAGAATTTCTTCTGGATGGCCTCTAGTTACTAATAATCGAATCTGACTTAGTAACTTGCGTCCATGATTCGGCTTAGTGTAAATGTTAATAAAATAGCTACTCTGAGGAATGCTCGCGGGGGAAATAACCCCAATGTGCTTCAGGTGGCAAAAGATTGCGTGGCTTTTGGTGCGCAGGGGATTACGGTTCACCCCCGCCCAGATGAAAGACATATTCGCCGGCAAGATGTGGTAGAGCTCTCGGGAGCCCTCTCTGTCGAATTCAATATCGAAGGCTATCCTTCTCCTGATTTTATAGACTTAGTAGAGCGCGTTCGACCCGCACAGGTTACTTTGGTTCCCGACCCCCCGGATGCTCTTACCTCTAACACTGGCTGGGATAGTAAAACGCACAAAGATTTCTTAATTCCCATTTTGAAGCGCTTCCAAGAAGCAGGAATACGCACTTCCTTATTTACGAATGCAGAAATAGATGCCGTGGCTGCTGCAGCAGATACTGGCACCAATCGCATAGAACTATATACCGAACCCTATGCTTCCGCATATTCTCAAAATAAGGAACAGGCAATTCTTCCTTTTATCTTAGCCGCCGAAGAAGCCCAAAAATGCAGTCTTGGCTTGAATGCAGGTCATGATTTAAGTTTGGAAAACCTGAGCTATTTTGCACAAAACCTGCCGGGTTTGTTAGAAGTTTCCATCGGACATGCCCTTGTTTGTGATGCCCTTTATTTGGGTTTGGAAAAAACCATTCAGGCTTACTTAAATTGCCTCAAAACTGCCTGAAATGCATGTTCAATTTCAACATAGTCGCTCCTCTCGTAATGGCTTATTGACTATTTTAATCTGGTTGTATTTTCTGGCAGGACCCTTTACCCTGACACAAGATATACCCGTGCATATTTATACCGGGCGAATAATGAAAGAACTTCTATTTTCTGGAAGTTCTGTTTATTCTAATTGGTTTGAGTGGGGTGAAAATGTTTGGGTCAACTCATTTACTCAATGGGCTGCTTTATTACTCTCCTATTTTTGTTCGCCTGAATGGGTGCATCGCCTTTTGGTCCTGTTCATGGTTACCACCACATTCTCTGGTTCCCGTGCTTTTCTTAATTCATTTTATCCGGGAAGAGAGGAAAATGCACCCTTGGTCTTGCCTTTTGTTTTTTCTGTTTTGTTTCTGAAGGGATTCAGTAATTTTATTTTTGGGATAGGATTAATGCTTCATTTTTTATCCATAATTCCCAGTCTGACAAAGAATAAAAATAGTAATATCTTTATCCTTTTATCAATTCTACTTTATCTGACCAATCCCCTTATTTTTTATTTGGCGATAGCTCTTGCTCTATTACTTATTCTAGCTTATTCTGGTGAAAGGACAGAAAGTAAAACTGAGATAATTTCCTTCAATAATAGGATTAAATTATTTTGGCATTTAATTCCAGTAGCAGTTATTTATATTGTTTTCTCGCCTCCTATTCATTCTTTGGACTGGAACGCTGCAGATGCAGGGGCCTTATGGGAAAATATTCGAACGATGCAGGATTGGATTTGGTATAATGAATCCGAAGGAACTGTATTTAAGCTGCTCTTACTTTCCTTGGTTTTTTTAACAATACTCAATTTATATTATACGCGTACATTCATTTCAATCCTATTTTCAATTGTAGGCATTGGCTTATTACTGGTTTATTTTTATGCCCCTTCTGGTCAATCGGAGAATCTGTATATTCATTCCAGAATTTTGATTTTAATGAGCATCAGTCTGAGTATTGGCATTGCTTTTTCAGATATACCATCAGCCTTACTTCGAATGATTCGATACTTTTTTTTAGCGGCATTTATTTTTCTATTGTGGAATAAATATGATACCCAAAAGCAAATTGAAAAAGAGTGGAAGGATATTCGTGCAATAGGTTCAGAGATTCCGGATGGCGCAATAGTAATGCCTTTGGTATTAGAACAAGAGGCAGAGTTTAGTTGGAATGCTCGGGTGTTTTTACATGTAGTTCCTTTAGTTTCGGAATCAAAAGACATTGTTTTTCTGGATAATTATTCAGCCCACACAGATTATTTCCCCATCAGGTGGAAAGAAGGGAAAGATCCGTATGTATTGCTAGGGAACTCTTGGGAGGCACAACCCCCAATGCCGGACTCAATGGGGATTATTTCACTCGGGGTGACGCACGCCCTTGTTGTAGGGAATCGAGCATTACCTGTAGAAGGAATACTTAGGGCGCATAACCAATCAGCAAGTTTATTCGAAATCAAGTGAGACCATTATCATTACTTCTACTTCATCTGGCTTTGCTAATCGCATCTCCTGCATTTGCTCAAGTTGATACTATTCAGAATCCCTTACATATTTCAGGTTATGTAGAGAGTTATTATAGTTTTGACTCAGACCAGCCTTCAGCCCATACTCGTCCCTCGTTTCTTTCCTCCTATAATCGTACTTCTGAGTTTGCCTTAAACCTAGCTTACCTGACAGCTTCCTATAGAAATGAAAGAGTCAAGGCAGAGTTTTCTCTAATGACAGGAACTTATGCCCAGACAAACCTAGCCCACGAACTACCATTATTTAGATCATTAAGGGAAGCTTGGTTAGGAGCGAAATTATCGCCAACACGAGAACTTTGGTTGGATGCAGGTGTGTTCTCCTCCCATATAGGTTTTGAGAGTGCAGTCGGGGCTGAATCCTGGACACTCACTCGAAGTATATTAGCTGAGAACTCTCCTTATTATGAAAGTGGCATTCGCCTTCATTACTCCACCCCTTCAAAGAAATGGAAGTTCATGGTGCTGATGCTGAATGGATGGCAAACCATGCGGATGATGAATGGACATCAACTGCCCTCGGTAGGGCATCAGATTGTATTTACCCCAACGGACAAGATTACCCTCAACAGCAGTTCTTTTTTGGGTCATGTCCCGGTTCTGAATTTCACTAATCCTATTTCTACTCCACGATTACGGTTTTTTCATAATTTTTTCAGTGTAATTCAATTGACACCAAAAATTGGATTAATTGCTGGACTGGATGTAGGAATTCAAGAAGGATTCTCGGATTCAGTTGGGCATTGGTATGCTCCGATAATTATGTTTCGGTACACCCCTACTCCCAAATGGAGAATGGCTGTAAGAGGAGAGTACTATTCTGATTTAATGGAACAGGTAATTTCGAATCCAGGCCCAAACAGTACAGAAATTTATGGCTATAGCCTGAATTCAGATTATGAATTATTTCCTGGTTTTTTGATGCGATTGGAATACCGAGCGTTTTTATATTCCCAGCCCTTTTTTACTCCAGAAAATGCAAGGGCTTTTCGGAATCAATCGCTCACTGGGAGTATGTCTTATTCTTTTTAAGGAAAGAATTTTTTGCTTAGGTAGAAAGCAACAAGAGGGCCAATAAATAAACAAGTTTGTTTATTTATTGCTCGAAAGTTATCAATCCTCACTATTGCTTAATTCAGGTTTATTGGGGTTATTCAGGTGCAAGGAATTTATTTGTAAACCTATAAAAAAAGCATGCATTGTTTTGGATGTCAATTTCTCAAAATTTTTACTATGCCTAATTTTCGGTTTAGGGTAAGCCTTTGCTTAGGGTAAGCCTATTTATTGCCAACGCTTTCTAATAAAGTCCTAATTATTCCGGATATTCTTCTTCTTCAACCCCAGGTCTTTTGACCCGCTCATTATACAAGTACCGCACGACTTCTACATGCACCTCTACTTTTCCCTGGTTGAGGGTTTCATAGTAAAAAAAATTTCTTTCCAATATAGGGAAATTATAGGTCTGGCCACTTCCTGTTTCGGATGAATAAAATCGGAGTAATTGTTTTCGGAAATCCTGTCGATAGAGTTGCCAACTTAACTGGTCATCATATACTCTGTCCATCCAGACAAAAGCAAGGGATGGCCAAAAGGCCTCCGGTAATGTTAGGCTACTATCAGGAAGTGGGAATCGAAAAACAAAAGCGGTGTGATGCCGATCACATCCACTTTGGGTGATTTTCAGCTCACTTTCTTCATCCAGTTGAGCTGTTTCGGTTTTAGTTTTATCATCCCAGGTTAGGCGATAAAAGTAGGGGCTACTGTTTTTAATGATTTGTTTGAGTTTCCCTTTTTGAAGTTTACACTCTGTTTGGCCAAAAGCCTGAGTAAGGCAAAAAAACAAAAAAGCAGGAAGGCAGTATTTCACTTTAAATTATGTTTTAATGGAGTAGCTCCCTGACCTAATCCAAGAGGTGCAGCTGAGATGGCACGGGTGATATAGTTTTTTGCCTCTCTGGTGGCGTCTTGAATGTTTTTTCCTTTTGCCAACCCAGCGGTAATAGCAGCCGAAAAAGTGCAGCCTGTTCCATGAGTTACAATATCTTTTTTGAAAGCACTTGCCAAAACCGTTTCACCAGACTGATTAAGGATAAAGTCCTGTACCACTCCCGTTTGTGCATTTTCAGGGAGGTGTCCGCCTTTTAGTACCAAAGTGGCATTGGGGTAGCGTTGGAGAAGTTTCTCTCCTGCTTTTCGAAGTTCCACTCTATTATTGATAGAGATTCCGCTTAGGAAAGCTGCTTCGTCTATGTTAGGAGTAATCACAGAAGCCAAAGGTAATAGTAATTCACATAAAGCTTCTGTTGCTTCCGTTTCTAAAAGACGATGCCCTGAGGTTGAAATCATCACAGGATCGGCGACATAAGGGAGTTGATTTTTTTGCAATTGAGCAGCGATCACCTCAATCAGTTCAGTTTGAGCCAACATACCTGTTTTGACGGCAGTTGGTTTAAAGTCACTGAAAATGGACTGAAGTTGCAATTGGACAAAAGAATGGGGTATACGAAATATTCCCTGCACCCCGAGGGTGTTTTGAGCGGTTAAAGCTGTAATAACGGATAGTCCAAATACCCCAAAAGCTTCGAAAGTTTTCAGATCAGCCTGTATTCCAGCGCCTCCTCCGGAGTCCGAACCGGCGATTGATAAAGCGCAATGCATGTACAAAGGTACAAATCACTAGGTTTATTTGTTGGAAAAAAATTCAGGAGTTATGAATAGGAAAAAGTACTGTAACAAAAGTATAAAGGGGAATATTCAAACCGTAAAGGAATCCCAACCATAAGCTATCAATTCCTAACTTTGCATTCCAAATTAGTATGAGCCAATGAGCGGAGAAACTATTATTTATTCAATGGCGGGGGTAGGCAAGATTTATCCTCCCAACAAACAGGTATTGAAGGATATTTATCTTTCGTATTTCTATGGAGCTAAAATCGGTGTCTTGGGTCTAAATGGCTCAGGTAAATCTACCTTGCTTCGAATAATGGCTGGCGTAGAGAAAGATTTTTTAGGGGAAGCTGTCCTTTCTCAAGGTTATACTGTTGGATACCTAGAACAGGAGCCGAAACTAGATCTCACCAAAACGGTTCGGCAAATTGTAGAGGAAGGCGCCGCATCTGTGAAGGATTTGATGGATGAGTTTGACCGAATCAATATGAAATTCGGGGAGGAAATGAGTGATGAGGAGATGAACAAATTAATCCAACGACAGGGAGTGGTACAAGATCAGATAGATGCTTGTGATGGATGGAATTTAGACAGCCGCTTAGATCGTGCCATGGACGCCCTACGCTGCCCGGATCCAGATACAATCATTTCTATTTGCTCAGGAGGGGAAAAAAGAAGAGTAGCCCTTTGCCGTTTGTTGATTCAGGAGCCAGATATTTTATTACTCGATGAGCCAACCAACCACCTCGATGCCGAATCAATTGAATGGTTGGAGAAACATTTACAACAATATAAGGGAACCGTAATTGCCGTAACCCACGATCGTTATTTCTTGGATAATGTGGCAGGATGGATTTTGGAACTGGATAGAGGTCAGGGTATTCCTTGGAAAGGCAATTACTCTTCTTGGTTAGACCAGAAAAAGAAGCGCTTAGAGAATGAAGAAAAAACAGAATCCAAGCGTCAAAAAACTTTAGAGCGAGAGTTGGAGTGGATTCGAATGGCCCCTAAAGCCCGTCACGCCAAGAGCAAAGCCCGTATTTCTGCCTATGAAAAATTGCTGAACGAAGAAGGTTCTGGCAGAGAACAACAATTGGAAATTTACATTCCTTCCGGACCCAGATTAGGGGATATTGTCATTAATGCTGAAAATATCAGTAAAGCCTATGGCGACCGACTGCTATTTGAAAATTTGAGTTTCATGCTACCCAAAGGTGCAATCATGGGAATTATCGGCCCCAATGGCGCCGGAAAAACCACCCTTTTCCGAATGATTACCGGAAAAGAGCAAGCTGATTCTGGTAATTTTGAAGTGGGCAGTACAGTCGTATTAGGCTATGTAGATCAAGAGCATGATACGCTCAACCCGGATGAAGATGTGTACACCGCTATCACAGGTGGACATGAGGTAATTAAAATTGGAAATAAGGACCTCAATGGTCGTGCTTATGTTTCGAAATTTAATTTCAGTGGGGCAGATCAAACGAAAAAAGTAGGGGTTTTGTCTGGAGGAGAACGAAACCGGGTGCATTTAGCTAATATCTTGAAATGCGGAGCCAATGTGCTCTTGCTGGATGAGCCAACCAACGATATAGATGTAAATACGCTCAGAGCGCTGGAAGAAGGCATAGAAAACTTCGGGGGTTCTGCAATTATCATTTCTCACGACCGTTGGTTTTTAGATCGGGTATGTACCCATATTCTCGCATTTGAAGGTGATTCTCAAGTTACTTTTTATGATGGTAATTACTCTGAATACGAAGAATACCGTCGTAAAAAATTAGGCAAAGATGCCGATACCCCACACCGTATTCGCTACCGTAACCTTAAATGATTCGAGGTCTTACCCTTCTTCTGGTTTGTTTCTTCCTGTTTTCTCTCTCCCTTTCTGGAGCTAACTCAGCTGGATACCTCTATACTGTAGAATGGCTTCCTGAAGCAGAAAGAACCTTTCTTCTAACAGTAGAAACCGCACCTCAAAAAGGGAAAAGCACTCAATTTAAAGTCCCTGCCTGGAGACCAGGAAGATACATCCTCCAAAATTATGCAGCAGCTATTTCGCATTTTCAGGCTTGGGATGCCAATGGTAAAACTTTAGCTTTCCAGAAAACAGATAAAGACACCTGGGAGGTTACGAACCCAGAAAAAGGGATAATTCGCGTGCAATATCGGTTCTATGCAGGAATACTAGATGCCGGCTCTTCCTATATTGCTAAAGATTTATACTATTTTAATGGGGTCAATCTTTTTCTGTATGTACCAGACAGATTGAATGTTTCTTGCAAGGTACTCATACCCGCCTTGCAAAAGCTCGGAAACACCCTGAAAGTTGCAACAGCATTGCCTTCTGCCGGTCAAGCTGGAAGTTTCCTCGCAAAGGATTATCATCATCTGGTGGACTGTCCGGTTATTCTTTCTTCCCGAATTCATACCATAGAATTTACAGAGGGCAATGCCAAGTTTTATCTGCACTTTCAAGGAAATTACCGAGGTACACCGGAATCAGATCAATGGTTACAGAATGCCGCAGCTAGATTATTTCGAGAGCAAGCCGCAGTGTTTAATTCCAGTTTTCCTTTTTCAGAATATCATTGTCTCTATCTACTGACGCCCTATAATTTTCGTCATGCAGTGGAACATGCCACATCCTCCTGCTATACTTTGCCGGATGATGTTACTTCTTCCACGGAAGGAATGCGGTATGGGGTACTAGGCATTACCAGCCATGAGTTTTTTCATGTGTGGAATGTTAAAAGATTTCGTCCGGAGGCAATGCAGCCTTATGACTACAGCAAGGAAGCCTACACACGATTGCATTGGTTTACCGAAGGCGTTACCTCCTATATGGAGCAATTGACTTTGGCCCGAGCAGATCTTCGTACGGAGGCAGAATTCCTCTCTCACCTTTCCACTATCAGTACCAGTTTAGATAATGCTTATGCATCGGGCTTGATTTCCTGCGAAGAATCTTCTTGGGATAGTTGGTTAAGCCAAAGCAGAAATGGAAATCCTTACCATCGGGTTTCCTTTTATACCCAAGGTGAACGAGTGGGATTCTTACTGGATTTACTTTTACGAAAATATAGCCCAGGGAATCAAGGCATAGAAGTGCTCTTTAGGAAACTAGAGGAGCAATATGGAAAAACAGGAAATGGCATTCCCGAAAACGGAATTGAACAAATCGCCCTAGAGTTAGCAGGGCCGGTAGCTCAGGTGTTTTTTGAAAAATATATAAAAGGAACAGGCCCCTTTGAGTATGCGGACTTCTTACCTATTGTTGGCTTGCAGGCTTTGCGGGTACCCGATAGCCTCAAAACATGGGAAAGACTCGGCATTCAGGCGCAAAAAGAATCTGGCGGAATATTTATTCGCACCCAAGTTCGCCCTGGCTCCGATGCCGCTAAAGCGGGCATTGCCGATGATGACTTAATTGCGGAATTGTTTCACAAACCCTTAGCGGAAGCAGATATTACCCGATTAACTCGACTTCAGCCTGGAGATACAATTCCTGTTCGCATTATTAGCGGCAATATTTCCCAATCTCTTCTTATTCACTATTCAGGGAATGCCCTTCCCTTTATCTTGAAGTTTCAAGCCGATCCTCAGGCTGGTACAGATGCTGTCCTGTCGCGCGAATCCTGGATTCATTCCCTTTTGCCGGATGAAAAAGAAAATCAGTCCAACTAAATCGAGCTCCGCTGTACAGGAAAATAGTTTCCTCTACCCCGCTTTATTGATCCTCGCTACCTTATGGGTATGGTGGCCTGTTACTTCCCTAGAATTTGTCAATTGGGATGATGTTACCTACCTTACTTCTAATTCGGCAGTACAGAATTTTACGCTTTCTGCCTTGTTTCAGGAATATTACGCCGGCAATTATCATCCCTTGACCATGCTCAGCCTAGCGCTGGAACACAAATTTGCCGGACTTAACCCCGCATCTTTTCATCGAACTAATTTATTCCTACATTGCCTAAATGTAGTGTTGGTCTTTTTTTTACTCAAAGCATTATCTCTTTCTTCTATTCAGGCATTTATACTCAGTCTGATTTTTGCCCTACACCCCCTTCGGGTTGAATCTGTTGCTTGGGTAGCGGAACGAAAAGATGTACTCTATGCCTCCTTCTGGTTAGCCTCTGCTTTAGCTTGGTTCACTTACCGTAAAACGCAAAACATAATTTGGTTCAGCCTCGCTTTGATTGCTTTTATTCTTTCCTGCCTGAGTAAGGCAATGGCTGTAACCCTGCTTCCTTTTTTGATATTGATTGAATGGTTTTCTCAGAAAAAATTCGAGTTTAAAAAATATGTTCCTTTTATCCCGATGGCTCTCATCGCCCTAGCTACTGGGATTCTTGCCCTGTTTGCTCAAGGAAGTGCCTTGGGCCTGCAAGGAAATTATTCTCTACTCGAAAGAGTCGTGCTCGTGAATTATGGATTTTGGTTTTACCCCATTAAGACCCTTATTCCGATTCCCTTATCAGCCTTTTATCCCTATCCGCAGCAGTTGCCAGTTTTCTGGTATTTATTCCTAGCGCTTTCAATTGCGTTAATCTGGGTATTGTATCGACATGCCAATCAAAGAGTGTTGCTGGGTGTTCTATTGTATGGAGTGGTGTTATTGCCGGTTGCTCAGATTGTGCCCGTAGGCCAAGCTTTAGTTGCCGACCGATACAGCTATTTACCTTTCATAGGATTATTACTCCTACTATCCGCGCTCTTACAGGAGATATTGAGAAAATTTACTTTGCGAGAAAATCAGCTACTCCTAGCAATGATTCCCCTTACCCTAGTATTGGCCTGGGCCTGCCGGGATCGCATTCAGGTTTGGCAAAATAGTATTACACTCTATCAGGATGTACTTCTTCAATATCCCTCCTACAGCACCGGATATGTTAATTATGGCAATGCGTTACGGGACAAAGGAGATTGGCAAAAGGCAGAGCAAGCCTATTGGTTAGGCGTTTATTCTGACCCCAAAAATGACCTACCTTGGAATAACCTTGGGATATTGGCATCTTTTCGAAAACAACCCGAAAGGGCAGTTTATTTTTATTCCAAGGCGGCCGAATTAAAACCAGGTTTTCCAATCAATTATTACAATATCGCTACTGTATGGTTTAACCAGGGAAAACCTGCTCAAGCCCTTCCAGCTGTTGAAGAGGCCTTAAAAATAGACCCCAATTATGGAGAAGCCCTTCATTTACGCGGAGTATTATTACAGCAACTCCAACGGTTTGATGAATCCATTGCCTCCCTCTTACAGGCTGTGCAACAAAAGCCAAAAGAAATTCAAATCCTGAACGACCTTGGTACCACCTATTTTTATGCAAAAAAAATAGCGGAGGCAGAGGCTTCCTTTCAGAAATCTATTGCCCTGAATCCAAACAACAACCCCAATGCCTACAATAATTTAGGGTTTGTTTTATTCAACTCCGGAAGACAGGAAGAAGCCATTGAGATGTATCGAAAAGCTGCAGCCCAAGGCCATCCCGAAGCGGCTGCTTATTTGAGGCAGTTGGGGCGGTAGGGATGGGGATGCTGTAAATGCATTCCCAATCACTTTGAGTAATGTAGGGAAAGTCTTGGATGTTTTAGTGTAATTACTTTCCAATGTTGATTTTGGGCATTCTGTAACTTGTTACTCCCTAAGTTTTTGAGGGGAAGTTTCAATAATTGCCCAGAGGACAAGAGCTTTCCGAATACAATCAAAACCCGCTTCATTCTGTATCTTTGCACTATGAGTAAAAGATATACGGTTACTGCCGCACTTCCCTATGCGAATGGACCTGTTCATATAGGGCATTTGGCAGGGGCTTACCTTCCTGCAGATATTTATGTTCGATATTTAAGATCCTGTGGCAGGGAGGTGCTTTTTATTTGTGGTACTGATGAGCATGGAGTTGCCATTACTCTGCGTGCCCGGAAGGAAGGTCTCAGCCCCCAACAAATCGTAGATAAATACCATGAACTGATACAGGATAGTTTTCAGCAATTTGGAATCAGTTTTGATGTTTTTTCGAGAACGAGTAATGCCCTGCATCATGAAACTGCAGGAGATTTTTTCAAAAAATTTTACGAGGAAGGAAAATTCATTGAAAAAGAAACGGAGCAATATTTTGACCCCGAAGCCAATCAATTTTTAGCGGACCGGTATATTATTGGTACTTGCCCTAAATGTAGTTTTGATAAGGCTTATGGAGATCAATGTGAAAATTGTGGATCTTCTTTAAGTCCTTCAGACTTGCTTTCCCCCAAAAGTGCTTTGAGCGGCGCTACTCCGGTGTTGAAACCTACTCGACACTGGTTTTTACCCCTCGATCAGTATCAAAAACAATTGGAGCATTATGTGTTAGAGAATCATCAAGATTGGAAACCTAATGTGTATGGGCAATGTAAATCTTGGTTGATTGGAGATGGATTGCAAGCCCGTTCTATGACGCGTGATTTAGACTGGGGGGTAAAAGTTCCTGTACCGGGTGGAGAAGGCAAAGTGTTGTATGTATGGTTTGATGCCCCTTTGGGGTATATTACGGCGACTAAGGAGTGGGCGATTGCCAAGGGCGAACCGGATGCCTGGAAAAAGTATTGGCTTAAAGATGCTGCAGCTGGAGATACCTCTTTAGTTTGTTTTATTGGGAAAGATAATATCGTATTTCATTGCTTGATTTTCCCCGCTATCCTAATGGGGCATGGAGAGTATATCCTACCGGATCAAGTTCCTGCGAATGAATTTCTAAACTTAGAGGGTCAAAAGATTTCTACCTCCAGAGACTGGGCGGTTTGGCTACATGATTATTTAGTGGATTTCCCCGGTCAGGCAGATGTACTACGATTTGTACTGGCTTCTACAATGCCGGAAACCAAAGACAATGACTTTACTTGGAGCGATTTTCAAGCGCGTAATAATAATGAGTTGGTTGCAATTTATGGCAACTTCGTAAACCGAGTATTGGTATTAACGAATAAATATTTTGAAGGTAAAGTGCCTGAAGATGCGCATCGGGAGGAGCAAGATCAGCATATCCGGAATCTGATAAAAGAAACAGCAGAGAAGGCGGGAAAAAGTATTGAGCTCTATCGTTTTCGCGAGGCCTTGTCCACAGTGATGGATTTGGCTCGGGCCGGAAATAAATATCTGGCAGACCTAGAGCCTTGGAAACTTTGGAAATCAGATCCTGAGCGAGTGGCTTCTATTTTGCTTACTTCCCTGGAAGTGAGTGCTGCCTTGAGTGTATTGTTTGAACCCTTCCTGCCTCAAAGTTCTCATAGGTTGAATCAAATGTTGGGCATTGCCCGATTTGATTGGAATGATGTACTACAGGGCAAAACCCTAATATTTCCGGGACATCCATTGGGAGAAGTTGCTTTGTTATTTGCAAAAATAGAAGACGAAACAATTGATAAACAAATTTATAAACTAAAATCCCGGTCGGATGAAATGAAGGCTGAACAGGCCTTGCAAACACCTGCAGTTGCTCCACAGAAGGATTTTATAGACTATGATTTATTCGGGAAGATGGATATCCGGACGGGTAAAATACTCGAAGCCGTCAAAGTACCCAAAGCGGATAAGTTATTACAATTAACAGTAGATACTGGGATAGACACTCGAACCATTGTTTCCGGAATAGCCAATTATTTTACCCCAGAGGAAATTGTCGGGAAAGAAGTACTGGTTTTAGTCAATTTGGAGCCCAGGAAATTGAAGGGCATTGAATCTCAGGGAATGATACTGATGGCAGAGAGCCCGGATGGGAGTTTGCATTTTGTGCAGGCAACCGAAGGCGTGATTCCTGGAATGATTGTGAAATAGGTAGTTAAAATTTAGGTATCGATATGGACATTTCGGGTATTTATCAGATTTTTAAATCCTGTCAATATCAGCTGACTACTGATTCCCGCAGGATAATTCCTGGGGGTATTTTTCTTGCTCTGAAAGGGGAAAAGTTTAATGGGAATGCTTATGCTGTTCAGGCACTGGATTCCGGTGCTGCTTTTGTGATTTTGGATGAAGCAGAATGGATGCCTTCACAAGCAGATAAACGATTTCTACTTGTGCCCAATGCCCTTCAGGCGCTCCAACAATTAGCCCAGTATCATCGAGGCCAATTTTCTATTCCTGTGATTGCCGTTTGTGGTTCCAACGGAAAAACAACCACGAAGGAATTAATAGGCGCTGTTTTATCTACCCAGTTTCAAGTACTGTGCACCGAAGGAAATTTCAATAATCACATTGGGGTTCCCCTTACTTTACTCAGGCTTCGTGAAAATCACACTTGTGCGGTGATTGAAATGGGGGCAAATCATTTACAGGAAATTGCCGATTTATGTGAAATTACTCAACCAACACATGGATTAATTACCAGCATCGGCAAAGACCACCTAGAAGGCTATGGATCGGTTGAAAATGTAGCGCGTTCGAATGAGGAGTTATTTGATTATTTAAGAAAAACTGCGGGAACTGCCTGGATTAACTGCGATGACCCTTTTGTAAATGAAATGAATGCTTCGGGGATAAACACAATTCAATATGGTAAAAATCAATTGTTTACAGGAAAGATAAACTCTATTCGCCTTACAGGTATGGATATTTCCCTGTATTCATCAGATGGTAATTCAGAAATGAAGGTCACCACCCATTTAGCAGG
>JBEIHC010000010.1:0-44912 GCA_040381555.1 Bacteroidia bacterium | reverse complement strand
CGTTCGGCTTGGGTAATATCCCGCCACCGCTTTTGAATGATTCGCTTCGTTCTTGTTTCCATCTTTTTAGGTTTTAAGGTGTCAACCTATTTCAGGACAAGACACAGTGGAGAGGAAAAACGGAGTTCGGTAATAAGTAAAGTAATTTATTATTATTCACAATTAATGGCGTATTGCCATTTTACTACGACTGCCCCACTTCCACATCTTGCACAGAAGTCGTGTTCTCTGGTACCACCGGTAATTTCTTCCGGATTAGCCATAATGCAAACGACGGAATCAAATTCAACACTAAGATTCCGGAGAAAAAGATGACAATTAAATGACTGACAATAATTAGATGACTGAGCGCAAATGCCAAAATGATATAACTGATGTTTACAAGGTATAAAACAGTGGAGGCGACACGATGGGTCATACCCATATCCAGAAATAAATGATGTAAATGATTTCTATCCGCCGTAAAAGGTGATTTTCCCTTGCTAACTCGAATGACAAATACACGCAATGTGTCAAATAAAGGTATGATGATAATCGCAATGGCAACAGAAGGACCTGCATTCAAGAAATATTGAGTATTCCCTTGAGAGGTCTGAATGAATCGAATGGCCAATAACGCTGTAATAATGCCTGCAATCATACTTCCGCAATCTCCCATGAAAATTCGGAGTCGGGGATCCGTGCTAAAGTTAAATCTTAAAAAAGCAATTTGTGCGGCTGCATGGATGATCGCAAGAAGGCAAATCATTTGCTGGCCAATTAGAAAAAACCAAATCCCAAAAGTTATAGATACAATGGCCGCAAGACCTCCCGCTAATCCATCTATTCCATCAATCAGGTTAAATGCATTGATTATTACTATATAACAAAAATAGGAAAATGCTATTCCTGCCCAAAAAGGTAGTTCATATATTCCTAATATTCCATAAAATGACTGTATCCGAATCTCAGCTCCAAATATCAAAAAAGATACGGCAAAGAGTTGTAGATATAGTTTGGTTTTGGGACTTAAACTCGAAATGTCATCTCTCAGACCTGTGAAGAATAATATGATGAGGGCAGGAGCAATAAATTGTAACTTCAAATCTGGTTCAAATGAAAAACTCCAGCATACAATACTCAGAATGATTGAACCAAATACAGATACTCCTCCTAATCTGGGCGTATTCGTACTGTGTATTTTACGCTTCCCATCCGGTGCGTCATAAAGTTGGTTGTTATTGGCAACTCGTATAATCATCGGTATAGAATAATATACCAGAAGAAATGATGTTATTGCCGCTAAAAAGATGAATATTAAATTCATTCCCAAAAGTTGTTCAACCTAAAAGACTACCTTAATGAATAACCCTTCATTCGAGTCACTTCGGTAAAATTACAAATTAATTCATTACCATTGAATTAATCACTGGTTAAGTTTGAAATATATGAAACAGATATATTTCATAAGGAGAATCAATGATTCGTAATTCTGGGGATAAATTGGCCGATTTTACGAAGGGGTTTCAGTAACAGCGTGAACCAATAGGGTTTTAACCCATTCATCTTCCAGGATAGTTGATCTTCCTGATTCGCACGAACTCTGGAGGATATATTGCCATCTGATTTACCTCCTGAACGCATCTTCACTAATACATTTGGAATCCAGTAGGCAGAAAGATTATTTTTAAAGAGCATTCGTACCATCAGTTCATAGTCGGCAGATATGTGCAATTCTTCCCGAAAAAAACCATATTGATGATAGTACTTTGTTCGGATAAAAAACGAAGGATGGGCAGGCATCCAACCATATAAAAACGAATCTCTATTGTATTTTCCTGATTTCCAATAGCGGATAATCCTGTTCAGATTATCCGAGGCAACATAAACAAGATTGCCATAGACCGCATCATATTCTGGATTTTCAAAAACCTTATTTACCTTCGAAAGTACATCAGATGAAGCATATACATCATCTGAGTTCAATATTGCAGTCCATTCTCCTTGACAAAGCTTTAGACCTTTATTCATGGCATTATAAATGCCTGTGTCTTTCTCACTGATGAATGTGTGTATACGGGAACGGTACTCGTTAATTATCTCAATAGTACCATCTGTTGACCCCCCGTCAATTATGATATACTGGAGGTTGGGATAATCTTGCGATAATACACTTTCAATTGCATCCCTTATGGTGGAGGCATTGTTATAAACTACGGTAACTACTGAAACCAGGTTAACCACCGGAATCAATTTACCAAACCTGTTCTAAATCTTTTGGAGTATACTGATGGTCACGGGTAAAATAGAAACTCGCATCATTTTTTGTTTGTCCTTTTTTACCTAAAAGCCGATATAGGAGGGCAATGGGAGTAAGGAACAAAAAGAAAATGAGAGAAAGTAACACTTTAGACATCACAAATCCCATCGCTTGGGCAAGTTTCATCCAGCCAATGTGAATGAGTTTTCCCAATGCATCCGAAAAAGCTCCAATCAATAAAACGCCGAGAGATACCCAAAGAGCCCAAGACTGATTGAGTGTCATATTCACTACTAGAAAACCAGCAGCTATTACAATTATCGATTCACGAACCTTTTCTTTACTCGTTTCTATTTTGATCATAAGTTGAAATCAGAATAAGGTATAAATAAATGGAGCCACAGCACTGCCCCCACCAATCACAATCAAAACGCCTATGAGCAAAAGCACAAGAATAACTGGCATAAGCCACCATTTCTTTCTTTCCCGCATAAATAGCCAAAGATCTTTTAAAAAGTCCATTTTAGTTTAAACTGAATGTTTATATCAAAATTACAATTAATCTAACCCATATTGCTGTTTCCAGTCTACTTTTTCAGCCCATACTGGCTGATCCGATTTGGCAAAAAGATAATCTCCTACAACCAAATAGTCCATTTCGGTACGCATCAGGCATTTATAGGCATCTTCTGGAGTATTAACAATTGGCTCACCTCTCACATTAAAACTTGTGTTGACCAGCACACCATATCCGGTTTTATCCTTAAAGGCTTGCAGCAAACCCGTAAGCCTGGGATTGGTTTCTTTATGTGCCGTTTGAATTCTGGCAGAAAAGTCCAGATGGGTGACAGAAGGAATATCTGATCGAAGATGATACAATTTATCCTTCATCGCTAATGAATTGTAGTTAGAGGGGAGGGGTTTCCTACGATCCGGATGAATGGGTGCAACGAGTAGCATGTAAGGTGAAATTCCCTCCATATCAAAATAAGTAGCGGAATCTTCTGCTAATGCCACTGGGGCAAAAGGCCTAAAACTTTCCCGGTATTTTATTTTGAGATTCAATTTCATTTGCATCTCTTCATTTCTGGGATCACCCAAAATACTCCTATTCCCTAATGATCTTGGTCCCCATTCCATTCTGCCCTGACACCAACCGATTACATTTCCCTCTGCCAACAAAGCAGCCGTGCGTGAGGCTAATGCATCATAGTTTTCAAATCTCGTGAATTGGGCTTTATACTTTCTCGCCATCAACTCAATATCTTGATAGGTATATTCAGGCCCTAAATAGGAACCCTTCATATCATCAATCAATGCATAATCTTTTCTGTTCCTTGGCTGACTAAAGGATAAATGTGCTGCAGCCAACGCCGCACCTAAAGCTCCTCCAGCATCTCCGGCAGCAGGTTGAATATAAAATCCGTCAAAAATCTTTTCTTTCAATAATTTCCCATTGGCTACACAGTTTAAGGCAACTCCGCCTGCCATACACAGATTTTTACTGCCGGTTAACCTTTGAGCTTCTTTCGCCATTTTTAGGACGATTTCTTCTGTCACTGCCTGAATGGCATAGCCTAGGTCACAGTGTTTCTGCTCAAGTTCTGATTCTGGTTGACGCTGCGGGAATCCAAATAATTTTGCCCACGCATTTTCCTTCACCATGGTTAAACCTGTCGCATAGTTGAAGTACTCTTGATGTAAGAAAACAGACCCATCTTCGCGAACTGTGACCAAATGATCTTTGATTAACTGGATATATCGCAGCGTATCTGCACCTTCTGGGTTTCCATAAGGTGCCAAGCCCATTAGTTTGTACTCTCCGGAATTTACTTTAAATCCTAAATAATAAGTAAAGGCAGAATACAGTAAACCTACAGAGTGGGGGAAGCGTAACTCCTTTAGAATTTTCATGTCCTTGCCATTACCGTAGGCAATGGAGGCCGTTGCCCATTCTCCCACTCCATCAATTGTGAGTACAGCAGCTTCTTCAAATGGCGAAGGGTAAAATGCTGAGGCAGCATGAGATAAATGGTGTTCCGTAAAGAGTAACTTCACCTTTTTGAAGTCAATATTTTCTATGGCAGAAAACTCTTCGCGTATGAGTCGTTTTAAGAAAAACTTTTCTTTTAGCCATACAGGCATTGCCGTAATAAATGACCGAACACCTGAAGGCGCATTTTCATAATAGGTTTGTAGTAGCCTTTCAAATTTTAATAAAGGCTTATCATAAAATACGATAGCATCCAATTGATTCAGGCTTAGCCCTCCTGTTTTGAGACAATATTTTACTGCCTCCGTTGGAAAGCCCGGATCATGCTTCTTTCGGGTAAACCTTTCCTCTTGTGCTGCTGCAATGATTTCCCCATCCTGAATGAGGGCTGCAGCAGAATCATGATAGAAGGCTGAAATGCCAAGAATATTCATAAATCAAAATTACTTAAAATCACCTAACGGAACCATTTTTTCAGCTATTTTTCGAGCTAAATGACGATTCCCGGCCTTATTTACATGATGCCAGTCATAAAAATACTCCCCAACTGGCAGGTCATCCCAAGCTCCTGAAAGGTCGATGAATTTTAGTCCTGTTTTATCTGCTTCTCGAATATAACGATAGGTAGAAGCATGGATGGCTGCTAAAAAGGGATGATTATCATCCCGAAGAGATTGTTCAATCTCATTTAATTTCCTTGTTGTTGTAAATAAGGAGGGTTGAAGTATAAAATAGGCTTGAATTCCCCTAGACTTTGCAATTGCATCAATGTCGCGTATGTTCTCCATGTACAAGTGAGCAGCAATTCGACCTGCTTCCTCATATTCACTCTCTGTCCAACCCTCAGGAGCATTCTGGGAAACTGCCGAACTTGAAGCTGATATATTCAGCATTCTACGAATTTTACCCGCAATCGAAACAGATATCCAATACAAAGCTGGTTTCCAGTTTGTTTTTTTCTCCATTTGATATTCCGAAGCTCTGGAATTGAGAGTATTCCTGAATGCTGCTTGTAATGCCGAAGGATAAGGATACAGCCAGTAATCATAAAACTCCTCCTCTTTATGGTACATGAATCGCTCCAAATATCGGGTAACCTCATTTACGCCATCGAAAAATAAGGCATATTTTAAGGGGTATTTTCGACTCGTTTCTATAAATGCTGCCAATTCAGTTGAACTTCCGTAGGCGCCTACCCCCATATTGAGTGCCCTTACATCTTCAGGCAACAGATTCTCAGCATTCAGTATATTCGGTAAAGTACCCTCTTGTTTTGTATTAATGGAAAACATAGTGGACCCACCATAACAGCCAAGTAAGTGTTTGCTGCTATCAGCTTCTTGCGGGGCGAATCGATAACCCAAACCTTCAGTAGTTATATACTTTCCTTTGAAATTACCAGGTAATCGATACCAGCGATACGGATGAAATTCAATGCCATCCTGATATAAATACCGCATTTCTTTTGTGAGTATTTCAGGATCAATTGAATCTCTCTCTTGTAATTGGGCAATATGCAGTTCCACTGGACTAAGGTTGGTATCAGTGGCAACTAATTTGTTTCGAACCAATAAAGCCAATTGAGATAGACCTTCTAATAACAATACCAATACAATTGTGATAATTAAACCCGCCAACCATGGCCGCTTATTAAAACGATTGGCGGATTCTACGATACTTTTATCTTCTGCTGATTTATAATTTTCAGGTTGCATCTTTTTTTAATTTGAGACAGAATCAATTATGGACTTCAGCTCTGGTGAAATTACTTTCGCTATTTGTTGAGCTCCTGCAGGGGTATAATGAATTTCATCATAAAAATACTCTGAACTCTTTTCTAATTTATTGGCCAGATCAATTACGGGCACACCAAATTTATGGGCAGTTTCTTTTGCTTTTTGATTGTAGGCTTCCAAGATTTTCCAACGCACCTCCCCATTGATGGAATCATTGATTTTTATCGTGCTCAGATCTACTCCTGTTCTTGGATCTTTCCCAAATCCCCACAGCATAGGTTGAGTCATCAGGATTAACTGCACTTGATGCGCTTTGCACTCCTGAATAATTGTTTCCAATCTCTTTCCATATGACTCAATCATCTTACTGTGATTTTTTATTAACAATTCAGATTGGAGGTTGGAAATCGCTAGGGTCTCCTGTTTTTTTAAGTCGATGTCCTGATGGTTTACACCTTGTTTTTGGGCCTTTAATCCCATTCGGATGGTTCGAATGGTAGTAAGAATTTGACTATGCCGAATAAACCATTCTCTCATTCCCGGAGAATAGTTTTCTTCTTTCTTGAATTGCTGCGTGTCATAAGTTGAAATATCCTCCCGTCCTAAGTCGTTGATGCCACTGAGCATGAGCACAAATTTAGGTTTGAGTTTGTAAATATGTTGGTTCAAGAGTATTCTATGACCCCAAGTGGAATGACCATCTAAACCGGCATTGTTCATCCATAGATTGGGAATAGAGTCCTTTAGTTGAAGCAGAACCTGAGCTGGCCAATCCTGACCATCATTCAGATAATAACATTCGGTTGTACTTCCTCCCACACATATAATAGATGCCATAGCATTTAGGTCATCGGGTGCCTCAGGGCCTCTGAATCCTAAGCCATTTCTGGAATGGGTAATTTCTTTTTCGAGTCGGCTTAGGGTTGTATTCTCAATGTGAAATACTTTATTGACAGGCAGGATGATTTGATCCCCTTGAATTCGAGGAGCGAATGGGTTGTATATATTCAGAAATATTTCCAACACAACTAGGCTGAAAATTAGGCTGAATACTAAAGCAATGATGTTTTTCTTCATACTTAACTTTTTCTTTTAATTTGAAGTATGCTAAAAAAGAAACTGTAAAACAGCATTTGAATCCCTAAGACTAGCAGCAAGGTAGCCGGAATAACTCTTCTGAGCATAAACTCAGGTTCCAAATCTCCAAATCCAGCTTGGTTCCAAATGAGAAGGGTATTAATTGCAAGTGTTAATCCAGATAGCAGCAATACTCCAGCTGTAATTAATCCTTTTTCAAGATTAAATGAATTGATGAATTTCATAACATCCTTGTCTTCGGGGTATAATCCCGAACCATATGCAAACATTTTTGAAAAGGTAAAAAATACAATGCTTTGAAATCCGACAATAATCATCCCTGCAGCATAAAGTAGGGTATGTACATCTAATCGTATGGTTCCAATTTGCACAGGCCCTGTGATTAACGCCCCTGTCAGTAAAGTACCTAATAGAATTAAGAAAAAACCAGGCATTAGAAATAACCATTTGGGAGAATACATCAAAAGAAACCTTAAATGTCTCCAACCATCTCTCCAAGTTCTCAAGTGGGGAGGGCGTCCTCTTCCATCTGGAGAAAGGGTAGTAGGGACTTCGGTTATTTTCATATCATACAAGGATGCCTTAACCACCATTTCAGATGCGAATTCCATTCCGGTGGTACGCAAATCCATTCTGAGGGCAGCTTCTTTTTTAAATCCTCTTAACCCACAATGAAAATCTTTTACCGGGATGTTGAAAAACAATCGACCAATAAAGGATAAAACAGGGTTTCCCAAATATTTATGCAGAAAGGGCATTGCTCCTGGCTTTACCCCTCCTTTGAATCGATTGCCCATCACAAGCTCATACCCCTCTCGCAGCTTCTCGACATATGGCATCAAATTTTCAAAGTCATAACTGTCATCAGAATCCCCCATGATGATATAGGAACCTTTGGCAGCCTGGATGCCTCCCATTAAGGCGCTTCCATATCCTTTTTCTTTTACTTCTACTACAACAGCTCCAGCCTTTTGTGCGATCAACTGTGAGCCGTCTGTACTCCCATTGTCTGCAATGATGACCTCGCCTTCTACCTGATATTTTTCGAGGAAAGAAAGCGCTTTGCGAATACAGATCTCTAAGGTAAGAGCCTCATTCAGACAGGGCATGACAATACTTAATTCCATAAATGCGGCGGGTTGGTTAAATAAATGATTCTACCAGAGGACAAATTTATTTCTAATCCTACAATTGGATTGGTTTCTTGATTTTCCGTCGGTACTTGGTATTGAAGAATGCAAACATTCTGTTCCAAAATTTTTGCTGATTTTACTGGCGTCCAGCCTGCCAATTCCGCAATTAGACTTGTGTATGGATCGTTGCTAATTTGAACTGGAATCTGGTTGTTTTTTTGGGCCATCTCTGCTATTTTTTGGAAATCTACATACTCCGGAATTTGATGATTCCCTGGTAATTCCCAATTAGTTACTCCTGAATATTTCCACTTACGATACACCACGGCGTCAGATATAGTGAGTAAAAAAAATGGAATAATAATCAACTGTTCAGTTAAATAGGATTTCTGATAACTCAGATACCAAACCAGCATCATAAATAGGGCTACCCAAGAGGGGGCATAGTATCTTGTTTCTTGAACAAAAGTCCAACCTCCTGGCATCCAGGTCTGAGGGCTATTGGTTAAAGATAAATAAATCAACAGCCCCACATTTACCGGAATAATCGATAGAGCCAAAGGCCAAGGAAATCTTGATTTGGGTTTATTTCGAATGATTGTTAGGATCACCCACAGTATCAGTAGAAACAAGGTGAACTGTAATAGGTAATTTACTATTGGTAGTTTTCCTGCTAGAATTCTTGCAATACCTTCTAATCCAATGGATCCATCAACTGGAAAATTCCAATGTATCTTGAGAAGGTTGTCCCATAATAATCCTGTGGGCTTTGAATCTAAGTATCCAGGATTTCCAGTTTTAAATAATACTACATATAATAGAATAAGAAAAAGAGTAATTCCAGTGGCAGGTAGCCAAACTTTTTTGAGTGTATTGGGATTGTATTTCCATTGATGTATAATTCCCAGGACAAGCAACGCAAGTACTTGCGGTATATAGGCATATCGAAACCATACAGTGCAACCCAAAAATATACCTGCTAAAATACCGTTTATCAAAAAAGTTTTTTTTACCGAAAGAATGAACAGGGTCAAAGCCCCAAAAAAGCAGGTGTAGGCAATAAAATCAACCGATGTTAAGTGAACTGCAATGGAAGAGTTTAATAATAGAATACACCAAATCAGAACGGCAGTTGTTTTACTTTGAAAGTGCAAACCCGATAGGAATAAAAAGGTAAAAATGCTCAGTACGATCAAACTCATTAAATCGGGCAGCAATGCTGCCAAATATAAGGGGGTGCCTAGTTTTAATAGTATTCCTGTAAATATACTATAACCGGGAGGCCATTGTACCAAAGGTTCGAATTTCTTCACCAGGGTATCTTGAGTTTCCCAATATGCCCGACTAATTCCATTTCCTTCACTCCAATTTTGAGCAGCAATTAATTGCTCTAATTTGTCTGGATTAAACAATGGGGTATAGACATAATCTATTACCCGAATTGTCAGGACTACCAAAACGAGCAGAATGTAACCAATCCGATTTTTCGAGTTATTCATTCAGAATTCTTTTTTTCTTGAAAATAGCTGGATTACCCTGATAGATGCTCCATGAATCCATGTTTTGGGTAGCAACAGAACCAGCAGTCAATATTGATCCTTCCTGACAGGTGATGCCCGGGCAAACAATTGATTTTGCTCCAATCCAAACACTTTCGGCTAAATGAATCTCCCCTGTCAGTAATCCAAATCCTATATCTTTATAATTGTGATTACCGGTCAATAACATGGCTCCTTGTGAAATACATACCTGATTCGCTATTTTTATGCGAACTAAATTATCAATCCATACCTCTTCTCCTATCCAGCAATGATCTCCAATCTCCAACAACCAGGGTGATTTAATATTCACACAGGGTTTTAATACAAGACCTTTACCGATTTTAGCGCCAAACAACTTTAATAATCGGATTCGAATTCCTGAAAATGGAACCCATCCATTCTTAAAGAAAATTACATTTGTAAAATACCACAGGGTTCTTTTAAGGATACCTGCACCAGGATGATACCAGTCATTATTGAATAAATCTAGTCGTACTTTACTCATACCTTCTTTTTCCCGACTGCAACTAAGCTTCCTCCAAAAGGCAATGAAATCCCGTGTGCAATTAGCCATTCATCAATACGCAACAAAGACCTAAATAGAGAATTTAGCCAATCTGGAATATTGAATTCATTTGCAATATTAGCTTGGTTATTTTGATTGTCAGCCTTGTCTTTTTTCAATAATCTAGAAGCAACCATTGCTGGAAACAAGGAGAATACAAATGAACCAATATAGGCTACTTCAAATCCTGCGTCAACCAACTTCTGTTTTAGTTCTTTTCGGGTATATCTTCTTTTGTGATAAGCAAGATCATCTAAATAGCTCCACATCCAAGGATACTGAGGGACCGTAATATAAAAATGGCCTCCAGGCTTTAATGCTTTATGCACCTCTTTCATAACCTGTTCATCCTCGGTAATATGTTCTAATACATCAAAAGCTCCAATGGCATCATAGGCGTTTTCAAAAGGCATTCGAGTGGCGTCCAATTGAATCAATTCTACTTCTGGAAGCCTTATTCTGGCAAATTTTAATCCTTCTACATGGATTTCAGCCCCACTTACTCGATGATTCCCAGATTGTCCAATTGCCCTTAACACGAAACCCGTGCCGCAACCAATTTCTAAGAATGTAGCATTTTGTATCGATGTGTATTTAGTAAACAAAGACAGTATAACCTGATTACGAGATTGAAACCAAAAGTTTTGCTCCTCCTTTTGAAACAATATCTCAAAACCTTCTACCGGAAAATCCTCATTCGAAATGGCTAATTCTGGTGCATAGCATTTAAACCCTTGAATCCATTGGAATTCTGCCTGATTCATCTTTGATAAAATGTATAAATGGATTCCACTACTCTTTGTTGATCTTCAGCGCTCAAACTATTATAGAAGGGTAATCTGAGCAAGGTATCTGTATATCGGTCGCTATTGCTCAGTTCTGGCCCATGATATTTATCTGAATAAAATGGACTCTTGTGTAGGGAAATATAATGAAATACCGCGTTGATATTTTGCTTTTTAAGATGCTCAATTAAGGCAGTTCTTTCGGCAAGATTTGAGCACAAGATATAAAACATGTGCGCATTGTGGCGGGCATATTGTGGTATGAAAGGTAGTTGTATTTTACCTTTTCTTTCCAATTCAATCAACCCATCCTGATAACTTTTCCATAAAGAAAGCCGGTAGTTTTGAATTTCATCCAGCTTTTCAATTTGAGCATACAAAAATGCCGCAATAATTTCTGAAGGTAAAAAGGATGAACCAATATCTACCCAGCCATATTTATCTATTTCACCTCTGAAAAATGCAGATCGATTCGTGCCTTTTTCCCGTAAAATTTCTGCGCGTCCAATAAATTGGGGATCGTTAATTGCCAACATACCTCCTTCTCCGGAAATGATGTTTTTCGTTTCATGAAAGGAAAATGCCGCCAACTGCCCAATTCCGCCTAAAGCTTCATTTTTATACCAAGCATCTATGGCCTGGGCTGCGTCCTCTACAATTGGAATCTGATATTTCTTGCCTAATGCCATCAAAGGATCCATATCCACCGCTATTCCAGCATAATGAACAGGTACAATGGCTTTGGTTTTTGAGGTAATTAGGGATTCTATCTGAGCCACATCTATATTGGGTGTGCTCGCCTCGCTATCAGCAAAAATGATTTTTGCCCCTCTCAACACAAAGGCATTTACCGTAGATACAAAAGTGAAGGAAGGTGCAATGACTTCATCCCCTGGTTGAATATTCAGGAGCAAGGAAGCCAATTCCAATGCATCCGTGCAAGAGGTAGTAAGTAGACATTTTTTAAATCCATACCTAGATTCAAAAAAATGATGACATTTTTTGGTGAATAGTCCGTCGCCCGATATCTTGCCAGATTGTACTGCTTCTAAGATGTAACTTACCTCATTTCCCGTAAGGTAAGGTTTATTAAATGCGATGTGAGTATTCATATGCCAGACTTCTAGGATTCAAGAATTGCCAGACCAAAACCGGATTTTCCGTAGCCATTTCCATTATATAGCATGTAGATTTTTTCTCTATACTCAAATAACGAAGGGTAGCAGACCATTTCAGAATCCCAACCTGATTCTGATACGGTAATCCCAACTAAAGAATCTTTTCGGGTAAATCTTATTCCATCCTCTGATTCTGCGTACCCTATGCGATAGGTAGCGCCTTCTGGTCCGGGTCGGTAAGAAAACCACATTTGATACACATTTTTGTTTTTTCGGACAAATGGTCTGGAAACCGCATATTCATTCGGATATACATGATCTAATGCGACAATTCCACTTCTTTCCCAATGAATTCCGTCATCCGATTCTGCATATTTCAATACATGATCCATTTCCTCTTGTCTGTTTCCCCAGGCACGATTGGTGCCATACCACATTCTATATTTATTGCCTTCTTTTAGTACAAAAGGGTAAGAAACGGAATACGGGTCAGTATGATCCCGATCCATCATGGGCGCCAAACTGTTCTTCGTAAATTCTCCGGTTAAAGCATCGCCTTTGGCAAGGCCAATACTATTATGCCACGGCACTGTAACGGCTAAGTTCCAACCTAAATAGTACAATAACCATTCTGCCTCACCCTCCACAATACAGCCTAAAGTGACCCCACTATCATCAAAAAGCCCAATGCCTCCTGGTGTTAATACAGGTTTATCGGCAATCGTTATTGGATTGAAATTATTTTCGGGGTCTAATTCAACCCAAGAAATGTACGACCGATTCTTTGCGTCTCGACTCGTGTAATATACCCGCAAAATACCCTCTGGCATCCAGACAGGTACCGGATTAGCCGCATGGGAAAATTGCCATTCATTTCCAGGTTTGGGGGCGAATAATACTCCTAATTTCTTCCAGTGCATATCCTAAGATTTTATTCTCTTAAAACGATTTTCTCTGAATTGGTCAACGGATTCAGGTATTAGGGTTGTGTAGCCCAGTAGTTCTGCATATTCTGAATCTTTATGATTGCCATTAAGAAAAGCCGGCAGATCTATTTGTTGCCTCAACAATGGCGTTACATAAACATTGTTAATGGCTCTCCTAACAATATTCGATTGGTTATATCCAGCACAATGATACATCATGGAGTCGAATAATACCACTGAACCAGCTGCTGCGTTCACCTGAATTTTAAATTTATTGGTGTAATTCAAAGACGGCAACATTGCTTGCTGATGGGAGAAGGGGAGAATCCAGGTTGCCCCGGTTGTTGCATCAAATGGATCAAGGCACCAAAGGGCATTGATAGAAAGAGGTCGGGAGATAACCCAATCTTGGTAGGGTAGGTCTCTGTGCCAAGAGCTTTGATGATGCTCCTCATTTGGCCGATTGATAATCGCATTTTGTAAGTGCAATATTTGCATCCCCCCAATCATTTCTTTGGCTACCTGTCTAATAAATGGATGCCCGGCAATTTGTAGAAAAAATGGATCATAGGCTAAAGGGCATCTTGCCACATCTAATTCCTGAATCGCAAGGAGTTTTTCTTTGCCGAAAGATTTTTCCTGTTCGGCATACACTGCATCTACCCGTTCCCTAGCCTCATGAAGAAAGGACTCAGGTACAAATTCGGGCAACACACAATAGCCGTTAATCCGAATCTCTTCTAAAATTCGATCGATATCGCTGTGGAGTTCATTTCTTTGACTGACTCCATATTCCTTGTGGGAGCTTTGCATCAGATTTCTATTTGGTCGGAAGTTTTATCAAAAAGAATAGCTCTTTGGGGAAGATAAACCCCTTTTTCTAGGGTGTCTTTCATTACTACAGCTCCTGCCCCAATCAAAGTTTCTCTGCGAATACGAATAGCATCACGCAAACTGGCATTCACTCCAATGAAACAATTGGGTTCTATATGACATCTGCCTGAAACAACCACATGAGAGGTTAGGAAATTATGGTCCTCTATCACACTGTGATGTCCAATATGATTGCCACTCCACAAGACAATGTTGGAACCGAGTTTGACAAAAGGCTGAATGGTATTGTTTTCAAATATCATGCAATTATCGCCTGGAGGAAACTGAGACAGGTAAGTGCACTTGCTGCTGATATAGGTGCGCAAAGTATAACCTAATGCCTTAGCTGCATGATACTTAGCCTCCCTTATTTTGTTCATTTGATTGTAGCCCGTTGCTATGAATAGATCAAACTTATCGGGTGGAAAATGATTGGTCACCTCCTCAAATGCGACAACTGGCAGATCTTTGAAAGTGTTTTCTTTCCTGTAGGCCGAATCGACTGTAAATCCAGCTACATCCCAATGTGCATCTGTAGTAAAGAGAAAATGGGCTACTTCCGCGGCATCTCCTAGTCCAAAAATAATAAGCGGTTTTAACATAATTTTTCTTGTAAACATTTGTCGTCTGAGTGTGCTTTCAGACAATGATACAAATGCTGGTTCAGGACAAATTTACCACGCCTAAGCAGGCTTTCAAAGATTCCGCGAAGTTTATTTGATAAAATTGACTAATTGAGGCAAAGAACTTTCTTTGGAGGATGCAATTTATCCTATCTGGGTTAAGCTAATTCACTCAAATCGTCTGGTTTGTAAAAACTTTTCATGTATTTTGGTGCGTCCGGACCGGTATTAAAAAGCAAATCTAAGATGGTAACGGAATGCGAAAAAGGAGCATGAATCTGAGGATATTCGGGGTAAGATGCATAGTTAAACCAGTGCACTGTTATACCAGCTTGTCGAAATGCCTCAATATCCATGTAGAATTTTGCTGCTGGCCCACTGAAATAATCACTTGCTTCGGTTTGTTTGCAAATCTGAATTAATCTTTCATTTCTTTCTTCAGCAAGCTGAAATTCCGAAGACCAACGGATGATGGTTTTAATTCCCAGAAAACCATTAATCAATTCGATGAAGCCTCGATTGACTTCTGAAAGATACACATAGGGAATAGAATATTGTCGCTCCAGTAAATCTGCATATAAATCGAAATAGGGCGCTTTTTTATAATTGTGCCAGATTGTTTGCCAATGTTTTGCGCCCCAAGAGGGTTCACTGATCCTAGTTTCTGAAATTTTTTGAAAGAATTTCCCTTTTACCTCAACCGGAATACTCAGCCAAGCCAAGCCTTCTCGAGTTTGAATTTGATTTCGATTGCGCCAGTCTCTCTTTGTGTATTGCATGTCATCGTATAAGATGATTTCATCTACCAAATTGATTCCGTCAAAATAGCCTTTCCAGGGAATATAATTCGACTGAGTAATGATTAATTTTTTCATGAATGTAGATATTCCTGAATGCGATAATCGAGAAAGTTATTTTTCAGGGAAATTAACTCGGGTTTCAATGAAATAAAGAGGTCTTCCTTTTACCTGCTCAAATATTTTTCCAATATAAATTCCGGCTATTCCAATTGACATTAATATTAGCCCTGTAGAAAGGAGAATAACTGCCATCAGCGAGGTGTATCCCGGCACTAGACCATGGGTGAAATAAAGAACAAATAGGGTAAGTACCCATAGGATGGATATCGCAAAACAGCTGAAACCGACGGTGATTGAAATCCGAAGCAGTTTATCGGATTGAGAAGTAATTCCATTAATGGCATGCGCCACAAGTTTTCCAAATGTATAACTGCTTTTGCCTTCAAAACGCGCGTCATGGATTATTTCCATTGAGTCTGTCTTAAAACCTAAAAGCCTTAATACCATCAGATAATGCCTGTGGGTATCATTTATTTGACAGAATGCATCCATTGCCTTTCTGCTTAATAAAGAATAATTGCCAATCGTTGAATCCGCTTGCACATTTTGGTTTTCAGTCAAATAATTGAATATACGGAAGAAGATTCCAGCGGATAAGTTTTTGAAGAATGAGTGTTTTCGCTTCTTTTTAGTGGTGAAGATGATGTCATTTCCCTGAAGCGCTCGACTATATAGTTGAGGGATGTAATCTGGATTGTCTTGTAAATCACAGTCTAGGATGACGCAATAATTTCCTTTTGCCTCACGAATGCCAGCTGTGATGGCATAATGCTGACCAAAGTTGCGACTAAATTTTATGCCTTTTACCTCAGGATAGCGTGTTGCATTTTCAGCGATTTTTTCCCAACTTTTATCAGGACTACCATCTTCTACTAAAAGTATTTCGTAGGTTTTGCCCATGCCCAGCATCGTATTTCGAATACGATGCACCAATTCATCGATGATTTTTTCGGCTCGATAAACCGGGCTAATGATACTTATTTCTGGGATGGAATTCATTGCTTAGAATTCTTCATTTTATTCGTTATCGGGGTAGGGAAGGCCTCTTCAGCTATTCCCTTTTCTCTACGAAGATATTCATACATTTTAATATCTACAACCAGCCGAAACCAAAAGGCTTGCAGAAAATGGAAGATAAACCCACGCCTACCATCTAATATTCCAAGCTGAATGAAATAACGATGAAAGAAGTAGAGGAAGGGTCGGATGAATAAAGGCATTTTCCACCAAATTTGTTTGAGCCAAGCGATTCTTTGGTCCGGACTGCCCCAGAATGAGGCCGATACAGATTGCGTTCTTAAATTTTTCCTTCTTTCTAATTCTTCCTGTGCAACCAGATCGCTGTATTTATTATGCTTGGCTATCCAGAAGGCAATATTGCTTTCCTTTAGATTTTCTTCCAGCAAATAGCCCTCTTTCCAAATAATGGATTTTCCCTCAATAATAAAACGATGATCCATATTCTCATTTAGATCCGATCTGCCTTTCCCATTTCGAAACATTTTAAGGAGATACTTGGGGAAATAGCCCCCATGCTTGAGCCATTTACCTTTGAAATAATTTTTACGATTGAAATAGATTCCATTCACATCAGCCGGTAGGGCGTGAGATTGAAATTCTTGTAAGAGTTGAAATAACTCAGACGATACAATATGGTCTGAATCCAATCCAATAATCCAGGGAGTTTGAATATCAAAATGCGAAAGGGCATAATCCCATTGTTTAGGGTGATTTTCAAATGCATGGATTAATACCTTGGCACCAAACGACTCTGCAATGGAAAGGGTATTGTCTGTACTTCCTGAATCCAGTATAAACACTGGCGCTTCGAGTTTCTCTACCGATTGAAGCAATCTGGGTAGATGCATCTCCTCATTGTATGTGAGTATGATTATGGAAAAATCAGTTGCCATGATTTTGGATTATTTCCTGATAAGTTAGGATGAACTTTTCAGCAATTTCCTCAATATCAAATTCTCTTTGTACTAAATCGTAAGCCATTTGAGCTCTTTCCTGAGCAATTTCCGGATGGTTAATCAGGAACCATAATTCTTTTTCAATGGATTCAACCTGAGTTTGACAGATAAAACCGGCCATTGGGTTTTGGAGGTATTCTGCCAAGGCTACCTTGTCAGAGATGAGCACAGGACACTTGCAGGCCATTGCCTCTGCCACCGTCATGCCAAAATTTTCTGAATAGGAGGTTAATACAAATGCGGTTGCTTTTCGATAAGCCTCCCATTTTACTGCCCCATCTAAATTTCCAATAAATATCAAATGATTTTGGATCTCTAATTGCCGAGCGATTTCTTTTACTTCTGAACTATAATTTTCATTGTCAGGCCCAGCTATGACTAATTTTAATGAAGGATTTTTTTTGCAGATTCTAGCAAATGCCGGCAGGAAAATGTCCAGTCCTTTTTTTTTATCTATTCGACCTAAAAAGAGTAAATATTTTTCAGGTAAGTTTTGGGTAATTACGGAATTGCCTACCGAATGATTTTCAATTTCTCTTAAGTCTAATCCATTGGGAATGATACAATATGGATTGATGAGATGTAGCAAAGATCGAACTTTATCTGCTTCATCTTTAGTGGTGAAATGAAGCATAGAGGCTTTTCTTACCGGTATTCCAGCTATTAGTGAATAGTAAATTTTTTTAATAAGGGAGGACCTGTGGGCAATCGTTTCCGCATACAATGTTCCCCTTGGGGAAAGGACAAAGGGTATATTATGCCACAGACAAGCAAGACCTGCAGCGAGTACAGGAAAATTCCAAACGGCAGTGATATGAACGACCTCAAATTTCTTTACCTCCTGAAATACTTTGATTAAAAAGGGGAGAGAGAAATTATAATGTTCGTATCCCCAGAAGGGTAGAAATGTTACGGGAACACCTTCAATATTTATCGACTGATTTAGGGGAATATCTTTTCTATTTTTCAATCCGGCATTCGTTGTCAGGACCTCAATTTCTATTCCTTTATTGAGTAAGGCTTTATTGAGTAAATGAACAGAGCGAATAGGGCCGCCAAATTGCATTGCTGGAAAATAAGAAGGAGAGATGTGTAATAATTTCATTACAAACTTGGATCTTCCAATTCCGGAGAACTTTCCACAATAATTTTTGCATATCGGGAAGCTCGATGAATGACGAATACGACTATAATCCCCCAAAACATGGTGGTAGCAATGAACTCAAAACAATTCCCGCGCCAAAGCTCATTAAAAATCGAGTTGTACATAAGCGCTGTACCAAAAGTATATCCCCCAAAAAGTTTATCTGAATATCCTGCAGCAAAGGAGATAAAATATCCTAAAGCAAATGTCCCGAGCAATACGCCGATGGCTCCCCCTGTTAGGTAACAATCTGCAATGAATGCTGGTTTTGCCGAAACATTGGAGATATTTGAAACCACCCCGGAATCAAATACACGCTGCATTACGACAGCTTCAGTCATTGGTTTGTCTTTATAAAAAACTCGAGGAATCAGATTGACAATAGACTGCTGAATAATAGTAAAACCATAGTAATCGTGAAACTCGGGCACAAATTCTCTGTACTTGACAAGCATGTTTACCTCTGATAATCTATTGGTTAGAAAGGTCCAGTTATTACTGCTAATATCCTCTGTTTCGGCCGTTAATGTTGAATTAAGTGCCACTTCAAATGCTAAATCAGATTCCTCCCCTTTTTCCCAAGTAAGATTACGATAGACCTGATTAAAGGTGGGGATATAGGTAAAATACAGAAAGCCAATAATGGGTGCACCAAACAGAATAACTTTAGGATAAGTTTGATAAAGGAAAAATCCAAGCAACAGGAAGGGAATAAGCAATTGTTCCTTCCAACCACTCACTAGTGCAGAGAAAATATTGGTGCTAAATAATATCAAGGCAATCACGAGGCTAAGGAAGTTTTTTTCTTTTAAGGCAAAGGCTAAGGCAAGAATTGAGGCAACCAGATTGAGGGCTTCAAACATAATGGCAACCTGAAATAGACCACTGACAGAGCGCAATACCAAAAACAGTACGAAGGCTATTCCGCTAATAAAGAGCAAAAAGAATGAGGGACTTTTGCCAGTTACCACACGCCATTCGCTGGTGGTTTCCGGGCGCTTCCCAATCGCAATTCCTGAAATCAATCCGATGTGCCCTAACAGATATACTTGTTGACAGTCAGCCGTTTTTCTGACTAATTCTTGATCCGGGAAAAAAAAATCCATTGGTTCCAAATAATAGTAACCATTGATGCTTAGAAAATAAAAAATGGTGGAAATTCCAGAGAATCCAGCAAAAATCAATTGGTTAATTACAATAGGCTGCATCACGCGACTTTGCATTTTGTTTCCGCCCAGTGAAATGATCTTCCCTGTAAGAGTTAAATAAAAAATAAGCCAATGACCTAACCAGGCAATTCCGTAACTAACTATACTGTTTTCTGAAAACAACATAGATAAAAGCCATGGAATGAAGATAATAACCAGATTGGAAGCTTTAAAATTCATCCCTGAGTGTTTACTCTACTTTTGATCAAAATTTTACTTATGCTCCTGGAATACAAAAAACATTGCAGGAAGTTGTTTCAGGAGTAGTCTGAATTTTAGTTAAAGTGAATTCTTCAATTTTGTAAATTGAGTAGCTGTATTTTTCCAGTAAGGATTTGAACTCCCCCCACGAGCTGCCACATTTTTCCCAATAGGCTTGATCATATTCAACTAAAATACGCGGTTTAAATCGAGCAATACTTTGACTAAGCCCCAAAATTGCCTTCATTTCATATCCTTCAATATCAATTTTAATTAAGTCTAGTCTTTCTATGCCTTTATCTGCCAGTAATTGATCCCCAGTTGTAACGCTTACTGGTGTTTGTCCTTGATCGTCCATTCTGCCTGTTCCTTGATTAAAGGTATCCGGGCTACCACTCATGTGAGTTTGACCGGGCGCGTCTGAAATAGCTTCTTTTACGATTTCAACAATGGATTCCAAGCGGTTAAGGAGAATATTAGCCCTTAACTTGTTTTGCAGGTGGGGCATGGGTTCACAGGAAATTACTTTCCCTTGCTCCCCAACAGCCCGAGCCATACGCAAAGTATGAACCCCAATGTTGGCTCCAATATCCAAAGCAACGAAACCCGGGCGCAAGGAAAGGCTAATTAAATTACCCGTGGCTGGCTCATAAGTACCCTCAGCTAAAATCTTCCATTCAATATAGCTACCGGTTGAAATATGTAAAGCAATCGGCTCATTCTTAAGCCAAGTAATTCCCTCAAAGGGTTTTGTGTTTTCTTCTCGATCTTGTTGAATCAACCAAGACGCAAGTCTTTCCTTACCCGGTAATGACCAATTACGGCTGATGCCCAGTTTAATTCTACTAAGTTTACTCATGTTGATACATTAAAGGGTAGAATTATGCAAAATACTATGTTTTAGGGTGCAGCACCCCATAAATTTTATTAAAAATTTGTACCTGCTCACTTGTTAATGCCTCGGCAGAATATTTCTCTGGGTTTTGTATAGGCTCTTTTGCCAGTTGAACGATGTTTTTTATCGCGTGCAGCAGCCCAGAAAAAATCGAACTGTTTAATCCCTTTAATTCTTCCTCTGACTCAAATGGGATAACTACCACTCTTTTTTGTTCAATTAATTTTTCACATGCCTCGCTGCTTCGCCTGAAAATCGAAAAAATGGGTCTGCCCGATAGTAGGTAGGGAGCCAATTTCGAGGCAATGTAGTTCTTGTCAATGGTTCCGGGGAGGAGGAGGAGATCCGCATGTTTTTGAATTTGTAATGCAGCTAAGAAGGGTACTCGTTCCGGGATTTCTGTCAAATATTCGTCGAGGCTTAATTCATTTACAAGTTCTGCTAATTTGTATTTTCGATTTAGGCCGCTACCATAGCTTGTTCCGATAAAATATAGATGATATTTGTTAGAAGAAATTTCATTATTTGAGATCAATTGTTTGAAAGCCAATAAGAATTGCTTGATAACTGGAAGCATTTCTTGATTTACAACTCCAGTGTAGACAATCCTAAAAGTGCTTGACGCTATGGGGGGGAAATATTCAGGTAAGTGGCCCACATATTCTTCACGCACATCTTCAAGGGAAGCTCCAAAGGGTATGACCGCTTCCGGACAATTATTGATTTCTGGATATCTGCTCTTTAAAGTATCAATATATGCCTGGGTTACAGCGATAATGCCATCGGTTTTTCGGACTGCGAGCGGCTCGAGATATTTATTTAAGCGGTACGAGAACCAAAATTTAGCAGGCCTTTGTTCAATTGGAAGTGTTAAATAATGGTCATGATGCCAAGGATCTTGGAAGTCTAGTACATAAGGAATATTATATTTTGATTTCCACCAAGCGCCAAGTAGCATAGAGGGGAATTGGGTAGTGGAAATAAACACCAAATCCGGTTTCCAAGCGCGCATAATTTTATTCCCTTTTAAATATAAAGGAATCAAGCTTCTGAGTGCAATACTGCCTAATCCTATTTTTCGGGTGAGATGGGAGGAGGGCGCTTTTACCCGATGAATAACTATTGATTTCGGAATGGTTTGTAGTAAACTAGGATCTTTATAAGCCTCAGTAAAATTGGGGTCAACGCATAAGACCTGCACATCCCAATCGAAAGCTTGGTAGTAGGAAAGACTTTGACGAACTCGATGCATATCCGCCGTATTATCAGGTGGAAAATAAGGGCTAACAATCAATAACTTCTTCATACCCTACCTCTACGAAAGGTTCTGTTGAACCAGCTGTAAGAACTTATCTTTTTGGGTCTCCCAACTGAATCTGCGACCATCTTCCCAAGCTTTTTGTCGAATAATCCCTCTAGTAGGCGAGGAATGATGAATTGAGTGCAGAAATTTAAGAAGAGTATCTCCTGGTTTAACGATGCAAACAGAATCAGGGCATGCCTCAGCAATTTCTTCATGTCCTTTAGTTTGACTGGCAATCACAGGAATTCCTGCCAGTAAATAGTGGAGTATTTTATTGGTAACAGTTAACTCTCTGCTCTCTGAATTAGCAATATCTGGAGCTATACCCGCATCAAAATGGTTCAACCAGGGAACAATCTTGTTTGGAGGCATGGAAGGGTGATATTGGATTTGAACATGGGGTGCATTTTCGATAATTGCGTGCAGCACCCTAGTAAATTCTGGCCTTAATTCTCCTGCTAAATGAATTTTAATTGGAATGTCGAATCGGATTATTTGATGTATGAATTCTTCTATTCCACGGCCCGGGCCAATCGTTTGTGAGATCCAAGCTAATTGTAAATCAGTTATTTGTGATTCTGATTGGTACGACAATGCTTCAATGCCGTCCCGTTCTCTCAAACTAAAAGCATTGTAAATAACAATGGGGATTTTCGTGGAATTGGCTGCTGCACCCAAGGCGTTTGCTAAGGAGGCTGAGGTTGTGGTACACCATAGCCCATGTTGGATTGCCCAATTTTCGGCTTTGGCCAAAAGCTTAACAGGTCTGTATCGCTGCGCTTCTTTTGGAAGATCCCGACTATACCAATCTTCAAAATCAAAGGCTACTTTGAATCCAGCAAGTTGAATTTTCGGAGCGATGAGTGTGGGTACTTCCTGATGCACTAAATACAAGTCCGCAGCTTCTTGTATTGCCATCCGAACCAGATTACCTAAGCCATATCCTCCGGCCTGAAAACTTTCAATTCCCCAGAAATTCACTTTTCTGCTGATTTGAAATTCTATGCGGTGCAGCATTCCCCGAACACTGCCAGGGCGCAAATCTGAATAAGTTTGATATCGAATAGAATAGGGTTTCAGAATCTCTTCATCTAATGCTAGTGATTCTGACGAATGCCAAGTGGTCAATACAGAAACGGAATAACCTGCTTCCATTAGCATTATAGCTTCTTTCAACACCCGAGGATTTTTACTGATATGATTTTGGGTGAGAATACAGATTCTTTTCACGCCTGAGTTTTCAAATGATAGTCTATCCGCTGCGGTGCCGGTATACCTGGAATTGCTGCTGTGATTAATCCATCTACTGAATACGAATTTGCTAACGAAATATCTGCTTTGATTTCATACCCTTTCTCTACCAAAAGATTAAGACAGTGTTGATGGATATCTTCTGAATGGGTGGAGATAAATAGCCACCCAATTTTTTTTTCTGTCAACCACGCAGATGCCCCTTCCAGAAACTCCTTTTCAAATCCTTGTATGTCACAATGCAATAAATCCAAGTAGTTTAGATTCATTTCTCTGGACAGGCTATCCATAGAGTACACTTTGATTCCATCCGGAGCAATACCTTCTGTTTCACCTGCATATCCTTTGATAAATGTGCCGTTGACATCGTTCAGTTCTAAATTATATTTGCCAATTTTTAGATTCAATTCTACAGGTTCGAGCATGTAGTTTTGAGCAGATTTAACCTCTTTTGCAAACCACATAGAGTAGAAACTCCAAAAAGATCCCAATTCCAACATAGTTGCCTTCTCTGGAAAATAGGGGAGTACTTGCTGGAAAATATACTCTTCCTGAGGTTCGTGAATTCCTTTGTTTCGGACTAACAAAGCAGTGCCAGCGTAACCATAATAACTATCGGTATAAATCTGGATTCCGTTGTGCATGTACTGTCTACCATTGACAATCTTTCCTGCATTGGCATCTTTTTTAATCAAAGGATAATCCTGACATTTTTGAATATCCTCTATGCGCTCCAGCCATACAGAATCCTTTACCTCTCGATTCATCATCCACTTATCCCAAAATCCTGTTGCTAATATTGAGTTACACCAAAATTTGCGAAACGAAGGTTTTAGCCAGAAATAGTAAATAATTTTCTTTATCATTTTTCAGAATTCGTGTAAATGGTTTCTACGAGTGAAATGAGCTTTCGAGTAGAGGCTTCTAAACTAAATTCTGCCTGAATATATCGTTCCGGATGGTACTCCCCACTCTGGGCGGATTGGATAAATCGGGTCAAAGCTTCCTCAAAGTCTTGTTCATTACAAAATTGTGTTCCACAATCAGTCCTAAACCAAGGGATGGAACTCGTTTTTAAATTTTCTGACCCCAAACGGATATAATAGGGGTCGCGTATTTTGCCCTCATTGAATGCTAATACCGGAAGTCCACAGGCCATCGCTTCTTGACAGGCCAACCCTTGACTTTCATGTGGAGATAGAAATAAAAAATACTTACATCTCTTCAAGAGTTTGCGATATTCTTCCGGATTATAACTTCCATAACGGACAGATTCAAAAGTTAGGTTTCGTTTTTGAAGCGTGTTCAAAATTGGGTTCAATATTCTCTCTGTTTCCGTTTCTCGATTAAAGTTAAGTTTATCGTAAACGAGAAAATCGATGTCTTTTTTTACTAATGTTTCAGGAAAATATTTTTTTATATCAACCCCTGCCGGCCAAATTTTGCAGATATCTCCATAGTAATCTTGGCAAAGATCATTCACCCATTCAGAGTGGGACAAATAGGCTAGAACGGGATATTCTTTACGAAAATTGGGAAGTTCTTTTGGATGGGTGAAAATTCCAATTCCGGCGATAAACGGAGGGCCATTCTTAAAAAACTGAATAGATTGAATTCCTCTGCCTAAAATTAAAATTCTATCCCCCTTCTTTAGTTTTTCTATGGGCTGGTTTTGGGTAAATGGATAAGATATTCTTTTTAATCCTTCTACTAAATTAAGGTATACTTTATCCACACCACCCGGACGAGGATTTCCTCTAAGTATTCGTCTAATAAAGGGCCGAAGCCATCGATCACCGTAGATCCATCTGTCTTTTTCCGGCTCAGGTA
The DNA here is from genome assembly GCA_040381555.1 of Bacteroidia bacterium. Classification (GTDB taxonomy): domain Bacteria; phylum Bacteroidota; class Bacteroidia; order J057; family RFSG01; genus CANHCC01. The sequence continues at coordinate 19,614 of JBEIHC010000010.1, read as the reverse complement.
TATAGTACAGATGAATCATGAATGATTGTATGGTAACTTAGAATTGACTCAGATAAGTTAAGACCGAGCAAGTAATTGCCTACGAATCCTGAGGATTTTTTCGGTTGTATTAAAGCCTAAAGACTTGAACAATATTCCTTGCACCCCATTATCAGGAATTTGGAAATCCGGTTTTAGTTGATAAATCCATCTTACAACTTCATTTGCCTCCTTAGGATGCGTTTTAGCAATCCAATGAGCCAAAGTCCAAAGCGAACCAGTCACAGCTTCAATGCGTGAGGAGTTCAGTTCATTGCGTGCTTGTAAGACTCCAATTATTTTTCTGAAGATGTTTAAGTGTTGCCAATTAGCGACCACAGCTTTCATTCCATGATAATTTCCTTGCATTTGATCTCCATGGTGCACCCAATAGGCACCACAACCAGGAAGATAACTAATGTGAGGCTTAAGTAAGCCTAACTCTAACATCACCAATCGATCATCTCTCAATGAATAATCCGGACGATGCGGAACTTGTCTTAAAAGTTCAGTCCGAAACATCATGGCAATGATATGCGAACCATAGGAGCGACCTAATTGAATGGCGATAAAATCATCCCAAGGACCAGCTTCAGGATTAATCGAAATATTCCCAGTACCTTCCTCATATCCATCGCATCTAGAAATCACCATGTCAGCATTTTCTTTTTCGGCAATTTCAAATTGAGCATCAATAATTCCGGGAGCCAAAAAATCATCGGAGCCCAAAATTTTAATGTACTTACCCTTAGCCAGATCTGTACCCTTGTTGATAGCCCAAGTTTGTCCCCAATTAATGGAATGTCGAAACGAGACAACATCAGACTGGGTTTTCAACCAGTTCCAAGACTCATCTGTACTGCAATCATCTACTACAATGATTTCTGTTTTGCATCGGGTATTGCGACAGCTATCAATAGCACGAGGCAATGACCACAATCGGTTGTAAGTAGGAATAACTACTGAAACATCAGGGGACGATTCCACGAAGTTTATATTAGATAGATCGAAGAATTTTTGCTGGATTTCCGGCAACAATACTTCCGGCAGGAATGTCTTTGGTGACTACCGAACCTGCACCCACTATAGCCCTTTCTCCAATTGTTACCCCTCCTAAAATGGTTGCTCCAGAGCCAATTGAGGCTCCTTTACGAACAAATGTTTCTACCAAGGTCCAGTCGGATTCTGTTTGGGGCGAGCCATCTTCATTGGTTGCTCGTGGGTACATGTCATTAACGAAAGTAACCCCATGCCCAACAAATACATTGTCTTCAATATGGACTCCTTCACAAATAAAGGTGTGAGAAGAAATTTTGCAGTTCTTTCCCACACTGGCATTTTTTTGTATTTCGACAAATGTGCCAATTTTACTACCATCTCCAATGGAGCACCCATATAGATTGACGAATTTAAAAATTCGTACCCCTTCTCCGATTTTTACATCTGGGGCAATACTTTGATAGAGTTCACTCATAAATAAACTTTTTTACTATCGTTTTTGATTGATTCTTGTGTTGCTTCTAAAATCCGAACTACCTCTAGTCCATCCTGACCAGAAGTTTTTGGGGCACGGTTTTCTTTTACTGAGTCAATAAATTCTTGGATCAGGGCCTTTAAGGCTTCTGTATTATCCAATACGGGACTATACATTTCTCCTGATCTATAGTTCACTAATAGTTGGTATTCTGCTTCACGACTTGCAACATCTATCCCTTTATCAAATACCCTTACCTTCTCTACATTTTCCATATCATCGTACAGCACCATTTTCTTTGTACCGGCAATCAGTGTTCGGCGCACCTTTACAGGGGATAACCAATTGATATGAAAATGTGCAATCAAGTTATTCTCAAATTCCACATGCACATAAGCAACATCTTCCATTCCTTTTCCCACATGGTCAGATCCCATTGCCCTTACGGATACGGGTCTCTTTCCAATTATGTGATGCATAATGGAAAAATCATGTGGGGCTAAATCCCAAATTACATTCACATCGCGCTGAAATAAACCGAGGTTTACTCTGACCGAGTCGAAGTAATATAAATCTCCCAAAACTCCAGTATCATAGAGTTCTTTGATTTTCCGAACAGCAGGGGTGTAAATAAAAGTATGGTCTACCATGACTATCCGTTGTTGCTTTTCTGCCAAGGCCAGAATTTCTTCTGATTGTTGAACGGAAGACATAAAGGGTTTTTCAACCAGAATATGTTTTCCTGCCAGCAAAGCTTGTTTGGCAACTTCGTAATGGGCATACACCGGAGTAATAATGGCCACTGCATCAATTTCCGGGTCATTGAGCAAGGCAGAAACCTCGTGTTGTATTTCAACGGTCGAAAAGGTTTTTTGGATATTATCCAACCTTTCTGGGTTTTGATCACAACAGACTATCCGGGTGATCTCCGGATTCATTACGGCATTTCGGACAATATTGGGACCCCAATAACCTAAGCCTATGATTCCAAGTTTCATAATTGAATTACTTAAAGAAAGAAGTTACTTGATGTGCAACATATTCAATTTGTTCCTGACTCATTTCAGGAAACATGGGTAATGAAAGTCCTTTGGTGGCTATTTTTTCTGAGTTTGGGAATTGTCCGGCTTTATATCCAAGGTGCTCAAAGCATTCTTGCTGATGCAAAGGCACTGGATAGTGGAGACCGGTACTCACCCCTGCCTCATTCAAATGTTTGGCTAGTGCATCCCGGTTTTCGGTTTGAATTACAAACAAATGATAAACATGTTTAGCATAAGCGGCTTCTGTGGGGAGGATAATCCCTGAGAGGTTTCCCATTAATTTTTTATAGGATGCTGCAACCGAGCGTCTTTGTTCAGTCCAATGCGCAATATGCTTCATTTTTACCCCCAAAACGGCGCCTTGTATAGCTTCCATCCGATAATTATGACCATAAGTTTTATGGTAATATTTTTGAGAAGAACCATGTTCCCGGTACAGCTTCACTTTTTCGGCCAGTTCTGCATCTTGAGTCGTAACAGCCCCTCCTTCGCCATAAGCTCCTAAGTTTTTTCCTGGATAAAAACTGAATGAAGCAATTTTTCCAATGCCTCCGATTCTTTTTCCTTTGTATTCAGCCAAATGTGATTGAGCGGCATCTTCTACTAAAGGAATGCCATGTTTGTCGGCTACAGCTTGAATCGAATCTAAATCTGCTGGCTGTCCGTAAAGATGCACTGCAACTATTGCCTTTGTTTTGGCAGTGATAGCTGCCTCAAGCGCATTGGGGTCTATATTGTAGGTGAGTGGATCACAGTCTACAAAGACGGGAGTAGCTCCACAAAGCGTAACTCCCCAGGCTGTAGCAATAAAAGTGTTGGCAGGAAGAATTACTTCATCTCCAGGTTTGATGCCTAATGCCCAAAGTGCAAGATGATTTCCATCAGTGCCAGAGCTTACTGCGGAGCAAAATTCTGTTTGGTGCGCCTCTGCAAATGCTTTTTCAAAAGCCGCAACTTTGGGACCCAGAATGTATCCGGTTGTCTCTAATACTTCATGAATCTCCTGCAACACTTCGTCTTTTACAGACAGGTAATTTGCTTTCAGGTCAAGGAATGGAATTTTCATATATTTCGGTTTCAAGAACAAAATTATCAGAAATACTTGGGTTTATACTCTTTTAGATTTTTTAACTTTTCGATACCCCCAAACTGCATGGTATATCGGACGAAAGACTTTTTTCAATCTTTGCATTACTGCCCAAGGAAAGTCAAGTTTAATCCATACAATTAATCGAGCAAGGCCTACCGGAATTCGCTCAACCAGAACAGCTTTGAGCAGCCATACCTGGCTTGTATAAGGAGGATGCTCGGTGAAATTCCCCAAGAAATGCATTATTACCGGCTGGGTCTTATAAAAAGGGTACCAATCACGATGCAAAGAATTGGGTGCTTTCGGATTTGTTAAATTGCAAACTCCGGATAAAACATCTACTCGCATTGGTCCAGGGCTCGCCAACGGGTCTCCATAGATACTACCATCGTCCAGAATGCCGGGCAAACCATGGATGGCCATGGAAACAGACATGAGCAGTTCGTCATTGGGTTTGCCTCTCAATAGTTTCATACCGAGTTGTTCATACTGGGGTTCTAACTCTCTTGCTTTGGCGTAAACAGAACTAGAAGTATCTCCTTTTTCCAAGTAATACAGACATCCATTAAATCCTGGAATCGAGGGCACTGAAAAAGTATGGCAGAATAAGCCTACATCCCCAAACCAATCCCCTTCCGATTTGGGTCTGCCCACTACCGCCACTGCATGACCCGAGAGTTTTTCAAAAATAGGAATGAGAGAGCCTGTTAACAGGCAATCAGCATCGATGAATAGGGTTTGCGCTGTTTGAGCAAATTTATCCAGAAATAACTTTGTGCTGAAGCTTTCTCCATACTGTCCTGGTTCAAAAGGAATCGTATGAAATTTAGAGTTTCCTGCTACATCTGCAGGAATAGAATCAGGCTTATCCGTTGCCAGGAAAAAATGTATGTCTTCCTGAGTATGCCAATACAAAAATGAGCGGGCTAAATTGACCGCCATCTCAATATAAACAGGCTTTCCGGAGGCAATTGTGAGAACAGATTTTTTCATCGGGATCTTAGGATTCTAGAGTAAAAAGCATCGCGCCAAAACAAATGCCTAACAGGGCCTACATAATGCCGAGCCAACCAGTTTTTACCCTGATAGGAAGGTTTAAGTAGGAATCGATCTGATTGCAGGCAGGCAATTTCATCCATAGACCAAAGAGGGGCGGCGAGCAGTTTTGCTCCGATTGCGAGAAAAGTTTGTTCTGTAAAATGATTCGGCTTTTCACCGACCCAATTTAACCATTGCTCCATTTGTTTATTTAAGTGCAATGGAATACTCAAATAGACCAATCCTGTATTGATATAAGGTGGATTTTGTAAGATTTCCGGACATTTCTCCGAAATATACCCATCGTAAGCAGATTGATAATCTTGAGAAACTTTTAACTCGATTTCTGATTCAGGCGTTAATCCGGTAAGGGGTCGATACCAGAGTATATCGGTGTCACACCATAATACTGGAGTTAAACTTGCCTCTTTGACTATACAGGCTAACTTTCTTCCTACGGCTTCTTTCTGCGCGAAGCTATTGAGAGATTCCGAACCGCAGGTTGATGTCCAGCTCAATAGGTCCTGTTGATTTACAACTTGAAGAGATCCCTTCCACCAGGAGAATGTTGCGTGAATCTTTTCATTTGAAACAGACCCATCTGAATAAAGAATCAATTCAGGCCTGAGCGTCCAGGTTTGATGCAGGGAAATTAAACATTGATTCAACATGTCCAAATGTTTACTCCCCGTCATACTTAAAAATCGAAAAGGAGCAACTGGGCCAGGTATATAGGTTGGATTCGGGAGAAGATTACACATCTTCTGGTAGATAGGGCCCGAACGAAAGGCAAATGATTGTTTGAGTTGAGTAAACATTTAGCCTTTTTTGAATAGTTGATTTTTCTTCCAAGAAACCCACTTCATATTCTTCCAGCCAAATATGTATTTTAATTTATTCAAAACAGGGTTACCAATAAATGGAATATGAGATGTTCCACCTAATGCTGCCACTCTTCTCAATGCCATACGGGTCAAATCTGGAAATTCAGGCCAAGTGATGTCTGCTAGTTCCATATAGTGGAGTGCAAATACCGATTGTACTTCATCAGAATTTTGGGAATACCTGTTACATACTTGATATTTTAATTCGGTAGCATGAAACGAACTACGCATGGCTGCATGGGATTGCTCTCTACTGAGGCTTTTTCTGTTTTTAAATTTACGATAATAAGCAATTGAATCTGGCACAAACACCAACCCGTTGGAAGCTAAAATTGCTCTGCAAAAATATTCTCCATCATCATCTACTGTAAGTCCCACATTCCAAGGCCCAGATTTTTCCAAAATTGTACGAGGGCTTAGCCACGAGTGAATAGGGATCATACCTGCACTGCCTGTTAAACCGTACAGATTTAACAAGAAAGAAAGAGGCTTCTCAGATGAAAAATAATACGGTGCGTTTGGTTCCGGATTTTTACTCCAAGGATTTTCTCCGTCCCAGAAAAAGGTAACATTTCCAAATGCAAGGGACTCAGGTTTTAATTCTAATTTTTGTACCTGATCCAAAATTTTATTTGCAGATAATAAATCATCCCCATCCAAATATTGGATAAAGCTGCCGTTTGCCTGTTCAAAGCCCATTTTGCGTGCACTGGCAGCACCTTGATTTTCCTGTAATTGAATGAGCCTAAGATTGCTGAGGCGAAGTTCTTGAATCTTTTGAACAGTTTTATCCGTGGAAGCATTATCGACCACAATAATCTCAATATTGGAATAGCTTTGATTTAAGACAGATTGAAGCGTCTCCTGAATGTAGGCAGCAGCATTCCAAGTAGGGATTATGACAGATACTAATTTACTCATTTGAATTCACTGTTCCTTTGCCTCGTTTAGAATGGTTCTCCACTGGTCCAAAAATCTAGAACGATCCGGAATCTGATTGTTTCGCAACCAAGGTTCTGCTAGTTTGGAATAATAGGCAGTGTCATCCTGATCTAAATGAATGATTTCTTCAATTAATTTTTTATATCCAAATCTAAATTCTCGGCTTAACTTATATTGTCTACCCCAAATCTTGAACTTCCGGCGAATTTTATCTGCAGGGGAATTAAAAATTCCGGGTCTCCAATCTTTATAATTGGGTTGAGCAATATTCTCTATCGCAAGGGTAATTTCGTCTCTTCCGTCTTCAATCCATTCCCGACCATTTATAAAACTTTCTGTATTAAAATGATCTTGAATCAAAGGGTTACCGATATAAATTGGCATACTGCCAGCCAGCATAGGATCCAGAATTTTTTCGGTAAAATATCCTGGATAAGTATAGTTTTCGAATGCTATGGTGAATTTATACTGTTGAATGTACCTTCTTTTTGAATCCCAAATACCGAGCTCTGAATCAGATTGCAGAGAAGGCATATTGTTCATGGATTTACCTGGGGCATCTACTTTTTTGTATTTAGATAATTCGCGAAAAAATTCTTCTCTATAGGGCACTTTATTCCCGTATAAAAAATTACAAAAACGAGTGTGGTTTTTTTGAGCGTTCTCAGCGAATTTCTCGTTTTTAATTAAACTTTCCGGGTCGAAACCATGAAAATCAATACGACGATATTTTGGGTGATTGATTTCCTTTTCATACGGTACCCCAAACCCATACTCACAGGCATTCATATCCGGAATGAAATTTTCGCAGAAATAACCGACTCGAATAAAATTGCCTTTAGGGACATTATTACCATAGGGTCCGAATACCACGACTGAAGGCGATTGCTTATCCTCTATCAGTTCAAATTCCTTTAATAAATCACCTAAGATTTCCTTCGGGGAATCCAGAAAGGATAGTCCATTGGTAAAATGAATATGCACCTTAGGCCTACTCATTTTGAATTTCCATTTGAATAATAAAATTGTGTTATCGTATCAGAATTTATTTGTTTCAATTTATACCAGGCTTCTTCATACTCTTTTATTATTTCTTCTTTTGTTAAGGACTTGCTTTTTTCTAAACTGATGATTCTTTTCTTCCCTAATAATTTATCTCGCAACTTACCTCCCATAATTTTAATTCTGGACCAGTTTGAAATTTCTGAACCATCGCCCGCATATTCATACATTGTGTTTGCTCGAATACCTTCTTTGTCTAAGACTGCACGAGTAACTTGTGAGGATACAGTGGAATTACTACTAATAGAAAGTGCGTTATACCCTGTATAATACAAAATGCCTGCTTTTAGATAGGAAATTCTTAATGAATATTCATAATCCATCATGATAAACGAAGTATCATACAGACCGATTAATGGTAGGGCTGTTCTTCGAATGATTAAATGCACATCTCCAAAGGTAAAAGAAGGTACTTCCCCCTTTGACCATCGTTGGAATGCCTCTAATCGGCTATGCTTTTCTAAACTTCCTACTTTTTCTATACTCATGCTCATATCATTGGAAATGCAAATATCAGCTAGAGGATTTTTTTCCATCTCATTTACACAATGTCGAACCGCTTGAAAATCGACAATATCATCATCAATCAATTTTTTTATGTAACGACCTTGCGCTTTTACGAATAATTTATTCCAAGCATGTGCTTGATTTCGATCTTTTTCGGAAATAAATCCCTGTATTTTATTGTTTTGGTATAATTCCTGTAGGTATTCTTTTGTACCATCTGAACTATTTCCATCCGCTATTAGAATTTCTTCCTCTTCTTGACAATCTGCTAGGAGTCTATCCAGACAAATTTTCAGCAGACTTAATCGATTACGGGTAGCAATTACCCAGGAAATTTTTATCTTGTTAGATTCCATTTTAATCGAAAATAAAAAATCAAACGCTTAATCAAATAAATCAAATAGCTTCGGTGATTCCATTTATAATCAAAATATAAATTGGGGAGTAAAGTTAGTTTTCGAAACTCTTTGGGGTCAAGCTTGATGGTAGATTGACTGGTAATGTGTGTAACTTTAGCGTGTGTAATTAGGGCATGTTTAACATCCATGCTCTCCAAGGTTTTGCCGTAATCATCATCACAATACCAGAAGGAGAAGTTTTCATCTAAACCATTCATTCTGTCAAAAAGACTGCGTTTCAGAAATATAAACCAACCTGTAAGGAAAATTCCATTCGTGTATCCAAATTGTACCTGTGGCAATTCCGAAATATTTCGAGATGGGTGAAAACGATCACACCAAGTGCCGGCACTTTCTAGTTTTGGGTTTTTATCCATTTCAGATAAAATTGCAGAGGCCCAACCTTTATGAAATATCAGGTCGTTATTGGCTAAACCCAGATAGGGGGAATTACCAGCCTTGACCCCAATATTTAAGTACTTATGATATCCGAACTTTGAATTCGGACGAATGGTTATCGTATTGGGATAATTATAATCAGGCGTTTCCGGATTCGATTCTACAATTATGGGGTGAAACTGAATTTCATCCGGATCTTCCGACAGAAGCAAAGTTTGAATAGTCTGATTGGTAATGTTCAGAAATTCCTTCGTTTTGGCATTAGAAATTATAATGATGTCGATATGCCTCATAATTCTATTCCTGATATCAATCTGGTTAGTTGTTGATTCATTTCGAGATGATTACGATTGTATGCTTTTCAACTTAGAATAGAGCAGTTGTATAGCCTTTTTCTTGGCCTTTCCTTCTAGTAAATATAAAGCGAGGTCTCTTGCAATGATCCACCATCCATGGTAATGTAAGATGATTTTATCTCCTTCTGTTGCTTGCGTATAGGGTACATAATATTTAATTCGAATCCCTAAATGGTACAGCATTTCTTGGAGAGGTTTAAAGCTTCGTTCAGGAAATAAAACCGACTCATAAATACGATGAGTAACATAACTGGCTGAGAATCCTTTATGCAATCGTACTAAATATTCCCATGTCAAACGGCCTTTGGGAATTGCATGTTGGAATTTCAAAGAGTCTTCATACCATATACCCCAATTTGCCATTCGGTAGGCATAACATAATTCAGAATCTTCTCCAGAGGTGAGGGCATTTCCTTTGCGACTGGTTAAATAAAATTTAAATCCTGCTTGGTGTAAGGCGAGGAAGTAAGATCTTCGCAATGCCATCCCTGCATTATATAGGGCATTCGCCCAACCACTATTGGGTCCTTGGGGGGCAGCTGCATAACTTTCTGTGTATTTCCAGAACCATTCAGGAGGGTTGATTTCGGGTAAGGGTATGCCCTGACCTCCCAACATTTTGATATCTGCTCTCGACTCAAATAAGTTCCAGGTTATTTGCAGGTAGTCTGAATTTAGGTGATTGTCGTCGTCGCAAAATAAAATGTATTCGTAGGAGGATTCAAGAATTCCCTGATTTCGTGCCCGGCTTACTCCTGGTTCTGCTTCATATAATTGTCTTAAGGGAATATGAAAATTATCCCATTCTTCAACTGCAGCTTGCATTGTCGCATCCGTGCAGCGATTATCGACTATAATTAATTCCCAGGGTATAGAGTCAGATACTATTTGCTTTTTTAAATAGGAAAGGGTAGGGCGAATTCTATTTTCACTATTATAGCAGCAAATGATTACACTAATACCTTTAGGTTTGCGTTCAATTTCCATGATGTATTTCTACCTGTGTCCAATTTCCTGGTATGATATCCTCTGGTACCATTCTATTTACTCTAAATCCGAGAAAGTTTTTGGGCACATAAATGATTGTATTGCTTTTCGAATTTAAATAAGCACCCCACCACGAAAAGCTGCTGTGAGATAAAATGCATACATGTGCTTTGGTCAATGAAATCATATCTAGTACTGCAGACTCCTGTGAATAAATGAAATTAGCAGAATTAGGAAGCCAAGAGCGAACCGTTTCGGGTTCGTCACTCATAATGATAAATAGTGTTCCCGGCAGATTATGCCTTTCAACCAGTTCCGAATAATAAGAAGGGGGTAATGTTAAGTCATTTGTACCTAAATCCCATCCTGCTTGATTTCTGTAATCTCCTAATCGAATATGCACTGCCACCATCAATTGATGATTGGGTAATTGGCTGTACCATTTTTTCCATTCCAATTGGTATTTTTCCCTGAATTGAAATCGTAGCTTGATTTCCTCTTTTATGGATTGAAAATAATATTCGGATTGAAAATATCCATCTAAACAAATATCGTCTGATAACCCTTGGAAATTAGGGTCTAATTTCATTGGATCTTTGGACTGATAGGAGGGGGATTTATAGAATGAATAGTAAATTCCGAATATCAGTTTTCTTGCCCGAAATCTTATTTTTTTGGGGATGAGGGGAATTATCGAATGGGTGAATCTCCACCCTAATGGAAAATCAATGTTTGTTTTAAAATATTCTGGAACTGTAAAATGACCACTTCTTTCGTCGGGTAAAATTACGGGATTATCGTGGTGCTTTCGCGCTAAGGCATAAGCAGCCGCTAGTTGAAATAACTGATTCCCTAATCTTCCATTTATTTTAAAAGAGATCAATTTTATAACTTAGTTAATACTTTATTGGGATTGAGCGATCTAATTTCCATAAAATTCTATGCAGAATTCCTGGTTTAATTTCGACCTTGTTCGGATTGATGTGTTCTGCTGTATTTCCTGTTGTACGATCGGCCGTTCTAAGAGGTCTTTCTAACAGTTTTTCTAACCAATCATATCTCCCTTCCTTGCTCATGATATAATTTACATCATCGGGGTGAATGAGGTTTATATGGGGTAGTAGCACTTGAAGTGCCGCCAGAGACATATTCTTCTTATTCATATCTCGTATGTAATAAGATTCTCCGCCATATCTATGCCAGTATCCGGATTCAGGTAAAGCCACCATTTTACTTCCGGTCGCTAATTGATAAAATCCAAACCCCCATGTATCCAGTGCACCTGCAAATTCTGGATACCCACCGGCTTGAAGCCAACTTTTTCTTGAGTACAAATAATTGCCACTACTGCCTGGATTTCGATGATCAGCCAAAAAATCTGCTAGGGATGTTTCAGTCCGAAAACGCCAGATATAATCAATTATATTCGGAGTCTTCGAAAAGTATCTTTGTTCTTGAAAAGAGGCTGCATCTGCATTTTGCTCTATGAAATAGGTGCGCAGCTCTTTCATCGTATTAGGGATTAGAATATTATCAGAATCTAGGCAAAAGAGTAAATCGTGTTTTGCCTGTCGCACACAAATGTTCCTTGTTGCGGAACCTCCCCGATTCAATTCATTATGATAGATTCTTAGAAAGGGATATTCAGTTGATAAATCCGATAAGATTTCTGCTGTATTATCAGTGGAACCATCATTAGTTAACAGGATTTCATCTCCTTCAAAAAAATTTCCATTAAGAATTGACTCTACAGCCTCTCGGACTGTAGCAGCACAATTGTAGGAAGGAATAAAATAACTAACCGGAGGTAAATTCATATAGGCAATCTGTTAAGTTCATCTAAAACGAAGGGACACCATTTTTGATAAAAGAGTTTTTCATGATACCACTTTTGAGCTAATTTCCCCTTTTCAATAGCTTCAGTTGGATTTAGATTATCCAATAGGTTGACGAGTTCATCTACTGTGGAAGCATAATAACTCACTTTATCCCAAGGTATAAAATCTTTGAAAGGCCGGGCATCTTCCTCACCAATTAAACAAGGCGCAACTCCTAATTGCATGGCTTCGAAAAATCTAAATGAATTCATACTAGACCCTCTCGGAGACAAGCTTATATAAGATTCTCGAATGACGCGATTATAGGATCGATAACCTAGCCAACGCAAATAAAATCGAGTGGGCAGGTATCCTCCCAGTTTCACCTCTTTACGGTCCTTCAATTTATGATTCATTTCTTCTCGAATCGGCCATGTATTGAGCGCACCATTAAAGGAAGCCGTATATACTTTTTTAACTGGAAAGGGCGAAACTCTGTGGGGAGTGCATAAAATGGGTATGTCAATTCCCTGATTCGGTTCTGTTCTGGCTGCTAAAAAGGATACTAAACCTGGGAGTTCTATTTGAGGGCCTCCATCATACTGGCAAATGGTGAATATTCTATTAGGTCTTTTTACTGCTTGATTTATGCCGTTTTGTAATTCGACCATTCCATTGCCCTCAATTGCAAAATTATGGTTGAGATACCACCTTGTCCAAAATACGGGTAAATAATGCCAATCGGCAGCTTCAGCGTCATTAGTCAATATAGAGGTTTGTTTTTGTAGCCAGATTAAAAAGTCTTGTTCCACCCCATAATCTTTGTTATGCGCTGGATAGGCAAATGGTTGTTTATCCGGTTGTAAAGTAGGATGAACCTTTAGAATATAGATTTTCATTTTTTTTGCATTTGAATCCAATACCCTTCCCCAGGAGTTCCTTTAGACAAGGCTATTAAACGATAATAGTTAAATTGAATTTTAGACTTCAACTTTCCAGGTTTGGGTATGTTGAGTTGAAGCCTTCTGATGGCTCTCTGGTAAAAGAAACTTCCCATCAAGGATGCGATGGGTTCAGGTTCGGTAAGTTGGTTTACTATAGAAAATCCATTTTCAGTGGCAAGAATGGCTAAACTTTCAGGACTAAATCTACTGATATGGTTGGGCGGCATATCCAGAAATCCTCCATTTCTTTCATTAAATTCAATTCGATTGGGATTGGGAACAGCCATGAAGAATTTGCCACCAGGTTTTAATACATAATAGATGGATTGCATAAATTCATGTAAGTTATCCATGTGCTCCATTACTTGAAATACACATAGAATATCAATCGAATTTGCTGCTAGGTTTTTCTGTTTTGTTAATTCCCGAATATCTGCTGAGTATACTGTAATCCCCATTCCTGATAAGGATTGAATAGCCTGATTGGAATATTCAGTTACAGATAATGAGGAAGCTGGAATGCCCAACTGCAACAATTGCTGAGTAAACATACCTGTACCCGCCCCCACTTCAAATATTTTCAGGTCCTTAAAATTTGGAATTGCCTGAATGGATTCAATTGTTTTATCAAATTCCCATTTGTTTTTGGGATAGGCATCATCGAATGCTAGATTGTAAAAATTGGCATCACCTGCGATGTAAGGATGTGCAAAGACAAATTTGCATTTACGACACCTGATTACCTCACAATCGTCATTTTTCCATAAAGAAAATATGGCCTTTTTGAGGTTCTCGAGTCGTTCCGGATTTTCAGGATTCCTCCATCCCGTTGTTTTAAAATGGGTTACAGAATCTTTTATATTAACCGAGTACAGCAACATTCCATCCTTTTGACGGCAGATTGGACAATTGGCTAATCGAGATTTATTTTCGTATTGCATATCACTCAAAATGTTATCATTAATCAGTACTTCAATTATTTATTTTTAGTTGTCCAACGACTTCTATCGCGTTCCCAAGAAATTTCCCTTTTAATCACCTTACCAGGTTGACCTACTATCAAAGTATTTGATTCCATTTCCCCCCCACTAATTAAGGTACTTGTACCTATTACACAATTATCAGCAATGATACTACCTTTCAAAATAATGGCATGAGCACCAATCCATACATGGTTTCCAATTTTGATGTCTTCTGGATAATTCAATCGGGTTAATCCATCTTGTGTTAGGATTACATGGGAATCACCGTTGCGTATATCAATGTCGTATGAAAACATACAATCATTTCCAATCTCGATTGAACCTCCTATTTCTGTAGCAGCAATATGGGCTCCTTCGCTGCTTACCTGGTTGCCCACAATTACAGTATTTTCACCATCTTCTAACCAAAAACTTGTATTTCTAATCCTGCATCCTTTACCCATTTTAAGTGTTTGAGTATTTCCACTCATATATATCTTACAATTTTCCAATAATGAATCTTCCCCAATTTCAATCAGACAATTATCGCCTTGAATATTTATCTGGCTATTTCTGAGTAAGGTATTTTTTACTTTCAAATTATTTTGATTTCCCTTGTTGAGGATCTGTATATTTTTGAGAGATACTTGTACTAAAGAGTGTTTTATTTTACCATCTGTAGTTTGAATCCTTACCCTGTTTTTTATACACCTTAACAGGAAAATTAACTTTTGTATCATTCAATTTGGTTGTGTTAATTCAAGAATACTGCAGAACATAAAGACTTCAATACAAGAATTTACAGAATTACTTAGGTCATTAGGACCAATTTTTACTGTATTCAGCTTGACTTCGATAGTAGAGTGTTTCTTCATCCGGTTTTATTGAATCATCATACCAAGGAAGGTGCAATGCGGAATAAGGCGGCAATGTTCTGCCTGCATTAATCCAGAATCCGCCTTTAACTCCTGGTCTGTAAAGGGCAAATGTAGTATCGATGGGAGCTTGAAAGTAGTCACTCCCAATTGAGATTGTCCAATAGGGCTTTTCTGTTTCTAATACTTGCAGTTTTCGATCATAGCAATCGGGCAGATTATCTATCCTCAGGTTAAATCCTACCTTGTCTAATTCTGGATATTTCTGCAATAAGGAATAAAAATGCTGGATGAAGTCTTCAGGGCACCCCTCATCCGGTACCACATCCGGATCGGTCAGAATGTAATACGACTTTGAATAAATTGTATCGTACAATGAACTTTTCCATAAGGCCAAGAAACCCAGATTTTCAGTTAAGCGATGAACCGTATAAGCGCAGGATTTATAATATTCTAATAAAGGAGGATAGGTTGAATTATTATCGATAATAATAATATTTGTAAGGTGATAGGACTCTAATCGTTGAATCAATATTTTTAAGCAATTCAACCGGTTGAAATTATTAATAATGATTGGAATAGATTGTAGTTGTTCTGAACTTAATTGGTCTTTCCCAATAGATTTTTTCAAAGTACGAGAAAGGATTCTGCTTTGGAGCATAATATTCTTTCTGATTCTATAGTAAGAATTTCGAATATGGAATTTTATTTTGTCGATCATATTCCTATAGAAATTCTACTTAGCCAATTTTACTCAATAAATATCGAGTATATACCAAAGCATGTTCAGGTTTTAGATGTTCTGTATCCGAGGTTTTCCATGGATAATTAGCGTCTGGTAAAATAAGAGGATAGGGAAGGCGTTCTATATTTTTAAGCAGAACCTGTACTCTTTGGGATTTGAGTAATGCAGTGTCCATTGGAATCAAATATAAGAATACTTTACATCCTTTTTTTTCTAATTCAGAAGCTAACTGGAAAATATACTCTCTCATTTCAATAGACAGAGCTGAATCCAGTGGTTCATTGTACTCTTTGATTTTTTCAGGTAATATCGAATTAAATACAGACTTTCTTAAATCTGCTGTATCATTCTGGTGTGCATACATTTTATGTTGCATTTGCCCTTTTTGCCAATCGGAACTTAGGATATCAAAAGGTTGGTTGAATGCGTAAAAGGAGGGAATGAAATTTCGAACCTCTTTCCAGACGGAATGGAGTGCATCCTCGGTAATGTATTTATCTTCTGTCCGCAACAAGAAGTTAACTTCAATGCCAATTTGATTGGGAAGTTTTTGTGATTGATGAATTAATTCCAAACCTGTGAGCCAACTGCCTCCCACTATGGATAGGTCGTGAACAGAATCCGGAAGCCAAGTGGTCATAACAGAACTTAACGAAGTACCGCATAAGACAATCGATGGATGAAAATCTGGCTGTAAATATTTTTGAGCCTTGGCATGATTATCTTTTACCCAATAAGAATAGGGTTGATTTTCAGAGGGGGTTGTCCTTAGGTGCAACCAGATATTATATCCGATGAACAAGGCCAAAGTGGTGAGTATAATTTTCGATATCATCAGAATCTGAAATAGATAAAACTCCCTGGTGTTCCTGAATTCGTCAGAATTAAGAAAAAGAGGAATCCTAATAAATAAGGTTTGGCTTGATGTATTTTCAAACTACCTGGATGCAAATAGAATAGATGATAGATAATTACCGGAATGCTATACAAGATAATACTCACATGCATGATCGAAGCCTGGGTTGAATGAAATAAGTTGCTACCCAAGGTTGTCAGGAATAAAATGGCTTGATTGAATTCTGGCAAACGAAATAACAACCAGGCAAAACTTACTCCAGTAAACACTATCGTTGCCTGTATCCATGTAGAACCGGTGAATTTGGGGAATTGAATATGATTACCCAAGAATCTTTCTCCGGCGAGTAAAATGCCATGAAATGCGCCCCAAATGGCATAGCTCCAGGCAGCTCCATGCCAGAGACCTCCCAAAATCATTGTAATCATCAGGTTTAAGTAGGTTAATGCTGCTCCTTTTCTATTTCCTCCCAAACTGATGTATAAATATTCTTTGAGCCAAGAAGAGAGTGAGATATGCCAGCGTTGCCAAAACTCCTGAAAACTCTTACTTATGTAGGGGAAAAGGAAATTGTCTCTTAATTGATATCCAAATAGTTCGGCCAGTCCAATTGCAATTAAGGAGTAGCCTGCAAAATCTGCAAATATTTGCATAGAATATCCAAAAATCAACAATAACAAGTCTATTCCCGGCATGCCCACAAAAGAGGGAAATCCCATAAATTGAGTTTGTTCTTTAAGATTATCTGCAATAACCATTTTGAGGAAATAGCCAATAATTAAAGATTGGACAACCATTTCGAACGAAATCGTCTTCCAGGATTTGGGTACTATCTGTGGATAAAAGTCACGCGCTTTAACAATAGGACCCGCGACAAGTTGCGGAAAGAAGGAGATAAAGAAGGTAGAATGGAATATAAATTCTAAGGGATGTTTGCTAATCCAATTTTGATCCATTGTTTTCTCCCGATACACATCAATGACCAAACTTATTCCTTGAAAGGTAAAGAAGGAAATTCCAACAGGGAGCGGTAAATAATAAATCATTTTTTCTACTGGAGATAAATGATCCACGCTTCCATAAGCTGTTAGGATTAACAATTTGTTATACTTAAAGAAGGCCAGCATGGCCAAGTTTAAAGCAACCCCTCCCCAAGCATAGAATTTTTCAAGTAATCTACTGCTTGCCCGAGATACCAGTAGGGTAGCAATACTATTGGTTAAAACGGAGAAAAGTAAGAGTCCAACCAACCAAGGTTTGGCCCAACCATAAAACACTAAACTAGAGATTACGAGTATTCCAACCTGAAATTTCTTTAAGGGTCTAAAATAGTATAGTAAACCCGTAATTAATACTAATAGGAGGAATTCAAAACTATTAAACAACATTTTACAAGAATAATTTAGGTGCTATTTTTGTTTTAAGCCAAAATTTCCAACTAGATATCGGTCTAAGTGGATTTATCCAAATTAGATAAACAATCAATTGAAATAGAATCCAATATTGGCGTTTTACTTTTGTGAGTGAAATCGTCTCCAAGGTGTAATACTCCAGAATGTTTTTTCTATCAATTTCCGGATGGATGGGAGTTACATTCTGATTATTGTGAAACTCTGATTTGCTTACTTCTTTATAATAGTTTACTAATAAACTGGGGGCATTGAGGCATTTTAATACGGGATAGATTAATCCCATTTTATCGGCTTTGAATTTATAATCTAAGCTAATCGTTTTGGAGGAATCATGATATCTATAGGCAGTCAAAACAGCAGGGATTTCTTGGATGCCATTTTGAGCATTTGTTAGCAGGTATTGCAACCATAGTTCAGAATCCATAGCATAATGCAACCCAATATTAACAGGTGTCAACTTTTTGAGTGTTTCCATTCGATACCAAGTTGCTGGTTGACAAATATGCGAGATGAAGAGTAATTCTGGGAATGATTTATAAAGAGTTGTGCAGGCAAGTCCATAATCTTTCTCTTTCGAAAATTGTCTAGACCAGCCACAAATAATATTGGTTTTAGGATTTTGAAATTCTTGTGCGATGTGAAATAAGGCATTGGGCATAAGCATATCATCGGAGCACAGCCAATTGACGATTTGTCCTGTTGCCTTTTCAAGTCCTTTATTAATAGCATCAGACTGGCCTTGGTCCTTTTCGGAAATCCACCAAGTTAATTTATCTGAATATTTTTTCAGAATAGAAATAGTTTGATCGGTACTTCCCCCATCTACAATAATAAATTCTAGGTTTGGGTAATTTTGATGAAGAACAGATAAGATTGTATCCTCAATAAACTCGCCTTGTTGAAAACTTGGGGTTATGATAGATATTTTTGGCCATTCGAAATCTGAGCGATAGAGTTCCTTTGGGCACTCATGCTTTCTTGGCCACTCAGCCGGAATTGGTTTGACAGAACGGTCTACCCCCATTATTTTACTAGGTCATCCAGAATGATTGTACGCGCGAATTCGGAGATCGCATGCGTATGATGGGTGCTATCTACTACAAGACTGTATGAGCCAGAATTCATTGATTTAATTATTTCTGAAACTGGAACTTGATAATATTCTGCATTTTTTGATTTAAAACAGCAAGGGTCATACTTGTTTAATATCTGGATGCGTCTTCGATTGACACCAATTGAACCCAGAATGTAAATTTCCGGATAGGATATTTTACTATATATTCTTGGGTCAAATTGTTCTAAGTCTCCCAGATCTTCAAAGTTATATTGTCTTATTTCAATAGGAGCGGATCCCGCAATACTATAGCTTTTTCGGATGGTTGTATCCATAGCGGCATATAGTTGTGTTGTCCACCCCCCCCCGGATAATCCCAACATACTAAATTCTTTTATATTATATTCTTTTTGTAAATAATTTATGCTCGTTCGTATGGGAGTAAAGAATATGGGATATGGGTTATCCAAATATATCATAACATTATGATTAAAAGCTTGTATTTTTCCAGTAGTGGAAGTATTTAAGGTAGGCATGTTATTTCTACCTTTGAGGGGCATGTGCAAAATCACCACATGGAAACCTTTTTCGACTAAAGCCTTGTAGGTTAGAATACCAGTTGAATAATCTTTTCCTTCATGTACATTATTATAAATAACAGATACATTTCGATCATTTTTTACAGGAATTAAATTGATAATTACCGAAGAAAATCCATTATCTAATGAATCAATCAGGCAGTCTATCTGTT
>JBEIHC010000009.1:0-45364 GCA_040381555.1 Bacteroidia bacterium | reverse complement strand
TAATAGTTTGAAGCCTTGGAGCATGGCTTTTTGGGCAGATTAGAAATGCAGGAAAGGATACAGGATTCTAGGCTGAGCTGAATATTGGGATTAGGGAATAGGAGAGTTAGGATATGAATTGCCTAGCAATATAAGCCTTACCTAAAAATGGGGGCAAAAAGTACATGCATGCTTTTTTGAGGGGGAATTAAAATCTCAAATGCAACTTTTCGCTTAGTGTAAATATTTTCAATGGGTGGTAAGTAATTAATTTTTTCGTGGGACTGTTTCCTGCCAAGTATCCGACATGAAAAATCAATAAATCTTAATCCCAAAAATAGAAGACTTGAACCAAGAGGGGTAGGGGGCTTTTGCAGGCTTTAGGTTTTCATCTGGGTGTATTTTTGAAAATTCGAAAATATCTGGAAAAATAGGAACTCTGTTATGATCAGCGCCCCCACACAAGCCAGACCCAAATAGAGGGCATTGAATCCAGGTAGTCCGCGCAATTCCTGTGCAGGAAACAATCCATATCCGGGAGAAAATCCTCCATGATTTAAATAACTTACCCCAGTGAAACTGCAAAAATTGAGATAAAGACAACCAATTTCAGTAATGTGTTTTTCTGAATTGTTGGTTGAATCTGGTAAAGACACAGGAAGAAATATTATATATTCATGCTTTCCCGAAGCGATAATGCTTAATTGTATATAGATAGTTTCCTCAGAAAGTATTGGCAAAAAATGGGTTTACCCTAAACCGGAGTTTACCCTAAACTGCGGTTGAATAATTAAGCAATAGTAAGGTTTTATACTCCTCAGGCAGAAACATAATCATATAGGAATCTCAAAAAAGAGAATCCTATATCCAAACCCTATACATCATCAGGCCTTACCTGATTATAACCTGTCGTACCCTAATATTTTCAATACCTGCTTGCTATTCTGCTCTTCGTTTAATACTTCGAAGTTTAAAGTCTCATCCTTATTTCTCCGGATAAGTACATGCTTAGGAGTTGGAATTAAACAATGGTGAATTCCTCCAACCCCACTTAATACTTCTTGATAGGCACCGGTATTAAAAAATCCTAGGTATTGCAGCTTCCGAGTTTTGGGCATGAAAATCGCATTGACATGAGCCTCCTGATTGTAAAAATCTTGACTATCACAGGTCATACCGCCAATATTGACGCGCTCATACTCAGCATCCCAATTATTAATAGGCAATAAAATAAAACGCTGATTCAATGCCCAAATGTCTGGTAACATGGTTATCATACTCCCATCAATCATCAGCCATTTCTCCCGATCATTTTGTTGCTTGCGACCCAATACTTTAAAGATGCCACAAGAACTCTCTGCAACTGTGAAACTACCAAACTCTGTTACTAAATCGGGTTCTTCTACATCATGCTCTCCGCAAATTTCTTTTATCCTTCTCACAATTTCATCTATCATATACTGATAGTCGTATTCAAAAGTCAAAGAATTTTTAAATGGAAGCCCTCCTCCAATGTCTAGGGTTGTTAGATGCGGATTTACTTTCTTTAATTTACAATAGGTAGTTACATGCTTTTCCAATTCATTCCAATAATACGGAGTGTCATGTATTCCGGAATTAATAAAAAAGTGCAACATGGTCACCTTAAACAAAGGGTGATTTTCAAATTTATTGTGATAATAATCAATCAACTCATCTGCCCGAACTCCCAGACGACTCGTATAAAATTCAAAATTTGGTTTCTCCTCTGCTGCAATTCGAATGGCAAAATTGGTTGCTTCCTCTAATTCGTCATCATAGAAATTGAATTCTTCTTTATTGTCTAGCACTGGAATGATGTTTCGATAGCCATCATGGATCATGTCCACAATCTGTTGCTTGTAGGCATCCCTTTTATATCCATTGCAAATGACCATGATGTCTTTGGTCAGTAGACCTTTCTTCTCCAATGCATCAATAATGGGCATATCAAATGCAGAGGAGGTTTCCAGCTGCACCCCATTTTTGAGTACCTCCTCCATCACATGTTTGAAATGGGAAGATTTTGTACAGTAGCAATAGGTATAATTACCCCGATAATTATGCTTGAGCATGGCAGTATTAAACCACAAACGCGCTTGCCTGATTTTTTTGGAAATCATGGGCAGATAGGTCAACTTCAGAGGC
The DNA here is from genome assembly GCA_040381555.1 of Bacteroidia bacterium. GTDB lineage: Bacteria > Bacteroidota > Bacteroidia > J057 > RFSG01 > CANHCC01. The sequence continues at coordinate 43,219 of JBEIHC010000009.1, read as the reverse complement.
GTTCCATAAGTCTCTATAATTTCCATTAAGTTAATCTCATGGAAATAGAGCTCATCGTCTTCCAATCGAAAACCGTCCTGAGGGAAGCCAACACTGTGGTCAAGAAATTCTGCGTAACTTTGCATGCTTCAATAAAATCTTAATAGTGGTGCAAAAGTAACAAGTATATAGGGAATAATTTAGAATTTTATGCGTAAAATTACCTTTCTCGAAAACTGTTCAGAATTGGGTGCAGGTACAAGAGGGGCAAGCCTCGGAGTGAAAGCCCTTAAGATGGCTGCTATCAATAAAGGTAGCGCTATTTTTCAATCAACTGAATGGGATAAAATTGAAGATCTTAATGACGAAGTATTAATTCGACCCATTCGGTATCCATTTGCACGCAAAATTGATGCTATGGTTGAAATGTACCATCGAATAGCCTCCAAAACTGCCTCTGTATTGAATGATGGAAAATTTCCCATCGTTTTATCCGGTGATCATTGCAATGCCGGTGGCACTATATCTGGAATTAAAGTAGCCTTCCCGGAGAAACGACTCGGTATAATTTGGATCGATGCGCATGCCGATATCCACAGCCCTTATACCACTCCCTCCGGAAATCTACATGGAATGCCTGTTGCCACAGCACTCGGCCTAGACAAACCAGAACTCCCAGTAAACACCCCAGATGATGAAACCTGTGCAGCTTGGGTAAAACTGTGTTCGGTCGGAAACATTAACCCAAAAGTCAAACCTGAAGATATTGTTTATCTCAATATTCGGGATCTGGAACGAGAAGAATGGGCCGCCATTCGCGAACGCAATATTCGATATTATGAGCCTCATGATATCAAACAAAAAGGTACCGCTGCCGTCGTTCGAGAAACTTTAGATTACCTATCCTCCTGCGATATTTTATATGTAAGTTTTGATGTAGATTCTTTGGATCCAAGTATTTCAGTGGGTACAGGTACACCCGTTGCCAATGGATTTAAGGAAGAAGATGCGTTGGATTTGCTCCTAAGATTCTGGAAAGAACCAAAGTTAAAATGCCTTGAAATAACAGAAATTAATCCCCTGTTAGATACCCGAAACCGAATGGCAGAAACAGTTGTCGAATTTATTGACACCCTCGCCAAAGAACCTATTTGATTTTTCCTTTATGAGCCAGATAATACCCCAGACCTCTGGTCTGAATGATTGGTTGATTTCTTCCATTGAAGATTGTGTTCAATCTTTGTTTCCAGAGATAGGTGATTTTCCCATTCTGATTTTGGATACCCACCGGGATTTTCAGGGCGACATTACTTTGAATATTTTCCCTGTCGCGAAAGCCGCCAAAATGCCTCCTGAGAAAATGGGAGAAATTATTGGTAATAGTTTGCTTGCGGCCAATTGTGGTATCGCTGCTTGGAATGTGGTCAAAGGCTTTCTCAATTTAACCTACACAACGGAGCGCTGGGCAACTACCCTCATGGAGTTCGATGTTCAGTATGAGTTAACTGCCCTGCAACTAGGCAATCCTTTTGCCGGAGAGAAAGTCTTGGTGGAATTTTCTTCCCCAAATACCAATAAGCCTCTTCACCTTGGGCATCTGAGAAATATCTTTTTGGGTGAATCTCTCTGCCGAATGTTGGAAGCAAATGGCTTTGAAGTCATTCGGGCTACTTTGGTTAATGATAGGGGAGTTCATATTTGTAAATCCATGCTGGCCTGGATGAAAGAAGGGCAGGGGGAAACTCCGGAATCCTCCGGTATCAAAGGGGATCATTTGGTTGGCAAATATTATGTGCGCTATGAAAAGCTCTTTCGAGAGGAGGTTCGACAGTTAGTTGAATCCGGGAAAACTCAGGAAGAAGCCGAAGCTCAAGCGCCTATCTTAGCCGAAGTTCGGACCATGCTTACCCAATGGGAAGCCGGCGATGAATCCGTACTCTCCATTTGGCGAACAATGAACGGCTGGGTATTAAAAGGTTTTGAGGAAACTTACAACCGACTCAATATCCATTTTGATAAAACTTATTACGAGTCCCAAACCTATCTCTTGGGCAAAGAAGTAGTAGAGCAAGGATTGCAGAAAGGGTTGTTTTTTCATAAAGAGAATGGATCTATTTGGGTAGATTTGAAACAATGGAAGTTGGATGAAAAACTACTCCTCAGAGCCGATGGTACTTCGGTTTATATCACCCAGGATTTAGGGACTGCCCGATTAAAGTTCGAGGATTTTAATATCGATAGATCCGTATATGTGATTGGCAATGAACAGGAACACCAAATGAAAGCCCTGTTTGCTATTTTGACTATTTTAGGCGAATCCTATTCCGATGGGCTGTATCATTTATCTTATGGTATGGTCGAGCTCCCCTCCGGAAAAATGAAATCTCGGGAAGGTACTGTGGTGGATGCAGATGATTTGATGTATGAGATGATTCAAATGGCAGAAGAAAAAACGCTTGCCTTAGGGAAAACTCAAGGATTCAGTGAGGAAGAATTACATTCACTTTACCAAACGCTAGGGTTAGGAGCCCTCCGGTATTTCCTGCTTAAAGTAGATCCTGTGAAAGGAATGTTGTTCAATCCGGAAGAGTCTGTTGATTTTAAAGGTAATACAGGTCCTTTTATCCAATATTCATTTGCCCGTATTCAAAGCCTCATTCGAAAAGCCGGCTTACCGAATGTAGATGACTTTAGTAGGGTGGGGTTAGAATTAAGTGATTCTGAAAGGTTCTTGATGTGTCACTTGATTAAGTTTCGCGAGGCTATACAAATCCTGAGTACTAAAGATTACGACCCCGGAAGAATTGCTAATTATGTATATGAATTGGCTAGCCGATTCGGAAGGTTTTACAATGAAGTTCCCGTTCTCAAAGTCGATAATGAGAATCAATTAAAGTTCCGGGTTGCTTTATGTTATAAAACCGGTACCATCATACAGGAATGCCTACGCCTATTGGGGATTAATGCCCCTGAGCGGATGTAAGAAACAGAACATCTGCTAGGAGCTTAAGCCAATACTCATTTCTATCGGTAGGTTTTTGGAGGATCTTTTTCTGGAACCTGAATAGAACCCGGAATACCCAATAAGGGAAATTCTTTTCTTAAGGGGAAATACTCGAAATCCTCCGGCATGTAGATCCTTCTCAAGTCCGGATGATTCAGGAAGATAACGCCCATCATGTCATAGGCTTCTCTTTCATACCAATCTGCAGAGGGCCATAAAGTTACTGCTGAGTCAACTTCTGGCTTGGATTCTGGAACCCTACAGGAAATCCGGACACGGCTTTTGGCATCTAGGTTCACCAGATTATACGAAACTCTAAACCGATTATCCTCTGTGAACATATCGGTGGCTGTAATATCGCAGAGATAGTTAAAGCCAAATTTTTCTTTCAGGATTTTCAATACTGGGTAAATGTTTTTGGAATCTACCTCTACACTGATTTCTCCTGCATAAGTGTTGGTTTCCAGAACAAAAGTCTGGATGGACGCTTTTACATCTTCGAGTAGTGTGCTCATCTTATGCTTTAATTAGATAGCCAATTTTTCGGGTCTGATAAAAACTTCTGGATCAAAACCGAATCGGCCTCGCAAATATACTGTTTCTCCAGCGCTTTTGGAATTAAAATCCCCGCATCACATAATGTGGAAAAACTCACATTCCCATCTGCAAATAATTTCTCGGCTTGAGGAAAGCCATAACTAAATACCGAAAGTAAACCTTCCACTTTGCCTCCAGCTGTTCGAATTGCCTCTACCGCCTTCATACTGCTGCCACCGGTCGAAATCAAATCTTCTATTACTACTATTGGACTTTCCCTTTCCAATCTACCCTCTATTTGATTGCCCATTCCATGTGCCTTGGGTTCCGAACGCACATAAACCAAGGGAAGGCCTAAATGATCTGCTACCCAAGCTGCTTGCGGAATGCCTGCCGTTGCAACTCCTGCTATACATTTTGTTTGAGGATAATGTGTCTTGATTAGTGAACATAATCCTAAAGTTATTTCTTTACGAATCTCAGGATAGGACAGACTCAGACGATTGTCGCAATAAATTGGCGACTTCCATCCAGAGGCCCAGGTAAAAGGATTTTCAGGTCTGAGCACAATCGCTTGTATCTGTAAAAGATATTCTGCGATCTTTGAGCCCAAAATATTTTTTGAAATCATGGCTCAAATAAAACAAATCTTTTCCAATAAAGCATCTCTTAAGCTACATCCACTTGTTGCAGAACCAACATTTTCTACCCTAATCCCAATCCCAGATGGAGATTATCTGCCTAGTTATCAGATTAATACTGAGCTTTGGGATGCTACTGAATGGGGAAGTTTAGTAGAATGGTTAAAATCTCATCCAGAAGTCGAAACAACCTTTCATTGCTTCTGTGGTACCCAAAAAGTCGCAGATGATGCCTGGGATTTTGTCTATTCCAGATTCGAAATCATGGAAGCTGCAGGGGGAATTGTAGAAAATAAGCAAAATCAATTACTCCTAATTTTCCGAAAAGGGCATTGGGATTTGCCCAAAGGAAAATTAGATTCCGGAGAAACTATCGACCAATGTGCCCTAAGGGAAGTGGAGGAAGAAACAGGTGTTCATTCTTTGGAAATTCAGGATTTCCTGGATATAACCTATCATATTTATCCTCTTAAGGGAGATTGGATTTTGAAAGAATCCTATTGGTATAAAATGAGTACTTCTTTTGTGGGTGCGTTACAGCCTCAGCTGGAAGAAGAAATTACTCAGGTAGTATGGGTAGAAAAAAGCCAATGGAAAGCCCACGCATCCGAAATGTATCCTCTTATTCGGGAATTACTCTCAGTTAGATACTAACTTCTATCTCTGTTCGAATTTTCTCTGATACCAACCCTTTCAGTGGCCCCTGATACCGATGAATCTCCCGCACAAAAGTGGAAGAAATATGTGAAGTAGTCGGACTACAGACTAAAAAAACGGTTTCCAAATCTGGATGCATAGACTGATTAATTCGGGATATATGCGTTTCGTATTCTAAATCAGCATAGTTTCGAATCCCTCTCAATAAAAAAAAGGCTTGGTGTTTTCTGGCAAAATCAACAGTTAACATATCGTACCCTTGCACTTCTACCTGTGGTAAATCTTGTAAAACCATTTTCGCCCATTCGATTCTTTTTTCAGAAGAAAAAAGAGATTTTTTTCCACTATTAATTCCAACGCCCACAATAATCTTATCAAACAAATGGACTCCTCTGCGGATAATTTCTTCGTGGCCTAAAGTAATCGGGTCAAAAGATCCGGCAAAAACAGCAATTCTCATGGTGATTCTGGTTTGGTAAAAAAACTAAAGGCACTTTGGCCATATTTACGCATTTCTGTAAAACCGGGTAAATGGGCAAACTCAGCAATTGGATTATGCTCCAGCACTAAAATTCCCTTAGGCCTAAGCCATTTTCCTAATAATAAGGTATTCACCAATTCCGTTTGGCCACTCATCTGATAAGGTGGATCCAGAAAAATGAAGTCAAATGAACCCGGGTTGGAAGGATACCATTTTAAGACATCTTTACATAATACCTTGATTTGTATAAACCCTAACTCCTCCGCCATTTTTCGGATATATGCCGCACAAGCAGGATGTTGATCTACTGAAACAATCGACTGAGCGCCCCGACTGGCAGCTTCCAAACTAATATTTCCTGTTCCGGAGAATAAATCCAATACCGATGATTCTTCCCAGACCAGATGATTTTGCAAAATATTGAATAAGGATTCTTTGGTTCGGTCCATCGTTGGCCTTACTGGTAAGCCTTTCGGAGGGTTTAAGACTCGACCTTTGTGTGAACCGGAGATTATTCTCAAGGCAATTCTGGCAATAATCCGATATAGTGTAATACGGGAACCCGACTATCCGCAGTAAACCAAGGTGAGCCTGTAAGTCCGGGCAAATATTTTACACCTAAAAAATAAGAATTAAGTAAATCAATCACAGCAGTGGGAGTGTGGAAGTTCCCGGAGACCCAAAGCGTCACATGTTCAAGGGAGATATTTAACTGCTTGCAGGACCACAATAAATAATACAGATAATCATCTGCAGTTTCTGCACGGAAAATCTGAGACAAAACCGGACCAGTTCGATTGAGTATATTTAAAGTAAAGTATCCATCAAATGCCGTAATTAACGCAGTAACAATCGGTTGATGGGTTTGATGAATACGATTTGCTTGGTATAAAGTCCGAGTAATTATATGTTTGAATCCGATACCCGGAAAATGTTGCTCAAGTAATCTTCGTAGATCTGACTCTGGCTCATGAATCAAAGTACAGCGCAATGTTTCGCCTAAATTATTCAGCTCGATTATTCCTGGCACTTGCCAAGAATCCCTGATTTCGGCATATAAGTTTTCAGCCTCTTCGTAGCGCAAATACTCTTCGGGACAAAGCAAAAATCGGCTAGAATCACAAATCCAACTCACAGTAGCAAATTTCTCCCGTAAGATAGATTCCTGATGAAGCACTTGTTGTATGCTTTTTAAATCCGGATTTTCAGAGAATCTAATCTCCCGAATTGCATGCACTTTCCCTTCCGGTAGACATATTAAATAAATAAATGATCTTCCGGATATCATCAAATGCAATTCATATTCAGCCAACCGAGAGGCCGAAAAGTCTGCATGCTGATGCGTATAACTGATTTTCATTTCAGAAAGTGTACCTATCACAAAAGTAAAAGTACATAATTCAGTGGCTGATTCCTCCCACTTTTATCAGGTTTTCTTCAGAAAAATAATTCTCTATGGTATCTTTGAAGTATCATGGCCTGGTTTGCAGAAGTTATCGTCCCCATTCCCATTCGCTCAGTGTACACTTATCTGGTTCCCGATGAATGGGTTGGAAGATTGGATACAGGCTATCGAGTTACGGTTCCTCTCGGACAAAACAAATTACTGACAGGTGTGGTCACGCGTTTGTTTGAAGAAAATACTGAAAACATAAACGATTCATTTCGAATTAAACCTATTGAAGGAGTGCCAGATGTGGGACCCGTTCTCTTGGAAAATCAATTAGAATTGATTCGGTGGATTGCCTTTTATTATTGTTGCTCGGAAGGGGAGGTGCTGAATCTATGTTTACCTGCTGGGTTAAAGCCTGAATCGCTTCCCAATATTTTACCGGGCGACGCTTTTCCTGAACAAGCAGAAAAGCTAAAGTCAAATCATAGAGCTTTATTTGATGCTTTAGCTAAGATTGGTAAATTGTCTTTAAATCAAGCAGTTGAAATTTTAGGAATTAAATATCCGCACGCCAGATTGAAAGAGTGGAGTGAGTCTGGTTGGCTTAGATTCGACCGTGAACTTCAAGTTTCCTATAAACCCAAAACACGCACAATTCTTGAAATTCCTTTAGAATTTCAGGATCGGGATGCGCTTGAACTGATTTTAAAAGAACTCGAAAAGTATCCCAAACGAGAACTGGCCTACCTCCAAGTAGTTTCTGCCTGGTTTTCTGGAAAAAAAATAACACCCTCAGAAGTAAAAAAAGCTACTGGTGTGACAGATTCAGTTCTAAAAACGCTTGAAAAACAAGGATTTCTGGAAATTACAGAAGAAAAAGTAGACAGAACGGCAGGGTTGAGTTTTAATGAAAGAGGGGAAGGTGAACAACTCACACCTTTACAAGAATCAACTTTGGAAAAAATCCGAGCTTCTCTTGGGAGCGGGGAACGAAAGCCTATTCTGATTCAAGGAATTACTGGAAGCGGAAAAACCCGCGTGTATCAAGAGTTAATTCGTGATACCTTAGAAAAGGACCAGCAGGTACTGTATATGATTCCGGAAATCGGTTTGACCCGGCAAATTATTGACCGGATGAAAACAGAATTTGGGGAAAGAGTAGGGGTGTACCACAGTCGATTTAATGACCAGGAAAGGGTTGAAATCTGGAATAAAGTATTGGAGGGCAGCTTTCAAGTAGTAATTGGAGTAAGGTCATCTATCTTTTTACCTTTCAGCGATTTAGGTCTGATTATTGTAGATGAAGAGCAGGATTCCAGTTTTAGGCAACATGAGCGCCCTCCCTTTTACCATGCTCGGAATGTTGGCCTTTGGTATGCCCGGCATTTTAATATTCCTATCATTTTAGGCTCAGCTACTCCTTCTCTGGAAACCCGATATAATGCTGAAAAAGGTAGGTATCTGTTTCTGGAGATGAATGAAAGAGCTCAAAAAGCAATTCCTCCTGAGATAATTCCGGTTGATATGGGCTTGCAGGAAAAGAATGGGTTGAGTACCGGTATTTTTTCTGATGTACTGATTTTAGAATTGAAAAACTGCCTGCAAAAAGGGGAGCAAGCCATTTTATTACAAAACAGAAGGGGATTCGCCACCCTGCAATTATGCAAGCACTGTGGTACCATGACCCGTTGCATCAATTGTGACATTAGTCTGTCTTGGCATAAGTATTCACATGAATTAAAATGCCATTACTGTGGGTACACCCAAGATCTTTCGCATCGATGCGAGATTTGTGGTTCTTTGGATATAGTGCTGCAAGGCTATGGTACGGAGAGAGTCGAAGAAGAGTTAGCTGATTTGTTTCCAGAGGCTAGAATCATTCGAATGGACCAGGACTCCACTCGTCGTAAAAATGCTGCGGATCTTATTATTGAAAGTATGGAGCAAGGTAAGGTGGATTTTCTGGTTGGAACTCAGATGGTTTCTAAAGGCCTTGACTTTGAAAATGTTTCTTTAGTTGGAGTCATCAACGCAGATCAGGCTTTGAGTTATCCTGATTTTAGATCTACCGAACAGGCCTACCATTTATTGATGCAGGTTTCTGGAAGAGCTGGAAGAAGAAAGCATCAAGGTAAAGTAATTATTCAAACTAGAAAACCTGATCACTTAGTATTCAGCTTTTTACAATCTAGCTTTAATGACTTCTTTAATTGGGAACTTCTCAATCGAAAGGAAGCATTATATCCACCTTTCAGCCGATTGATTCGGTTGGAATTAAGGCATGCTCGGGATGCAGCTGTTTGGGATGCAGCCATTTTACTGCAGGAAGAATTGACCAAAACTTTTGGAAATTCAATTTTGGGTCCTGAGCCACCGCTTATTCCTAGAGTGCGTAACGAGAACAGATTGCAGTTTTTGATTAAAATTAGCCCCAAGGCAGATTCAGTTTTGGTCCGAAAGAGCCTCTTAGCCGATTTGGAAAAATTTTACAAAATGGAAAAAGCAAAAGGGGTGAAAGTGAAAATTGAAATAGATCCCTAATTTTAGTTTTAATAGATATTGAACTCATTCTGATTGAAATTATCCTAAATGCGCCATTTTTCTTTTTTTATAATGCTCATTGCCAGTTCTATACTTATTGTAGGATTAGGTTCTGCTGTATCTGTAATGGATGTTGATGCGGCACAATATGCTTCAATTTCCAGGGAAATGTCTGTCACTGGAAGTGTATTGAAAATTTATAACGGGGGTAGGGAGTATCTAGACAAGCCTCCCTTGTTGTTTTGGCTTTCTTCGGCTTTGTTCTGGTTGGGCAGTGTTTCAACAGCAGCTTACAAAATACCCTCAATTTTATTTGCCTTGTGGGCAGGATGGGGGATAAGCCGATTAGGTAAAAAGTGGTTTTCAGTTAGAGCCGGAAATTTTGCAGCCTTAATGTGGCTTACCTGCCAAGGGTATTTTCTCATGTGTTTGGATGTTCGTACAGACTTACTCTTAACTTCCTGCGTGGTGCTGGCAGTATGGCAATTTGACCGCATGCTGGAAGAAGGTTCTGCTAAATCGGGAATGGCCGCAGGATTTTTCACCGGATTGGCGATGTTGGCAAAAGGTCCTTTGGGATTGATTTTACCTGGAATCCTGACAGGTATCAATCTGGCTCAAAGGAAAAAATGGGCTATTTTGTTTCAGGGAAAATCTTGGATTTGGCTGCCCATCCTGGTTTTGGTATTAATTCCTATGAGTGTTGGACTGTACCAACAATTTGGAAATGAAGGACTTTACTTTTTCTATTGGAAGCAAAGTTTTGGTAGAATTACCGGAGAGAACGAATGGAGAAATGATGCTGGGCCTTTTTTCCTGACCCAAAATCTTTTGTGGGCAACCTTGCCTTGGTTGTTTGCTTTTTTGACGGCCTTAATTCTATTTTTTATTGATTTAAGAAATCTAAAGGTTGAATTCTTACAATCTCGGCAGTTTTTGCTCTTCATAGGAATCTTGGTTCCTTTGATCGTTTTATCCCGGTCTCACTATCAGCTTCCCCATTACATTTTTGTGGTTTTGCCTTTTGTTTGCCTGTTTACGAGTAGTTATTTGGATAATTTTTTACAATCCGCTGAAGGGAGTGCTTTGGGAAAGATTTCGGTAGGATTTTCAATTTTGGTGGTTGTAGCAGCTATTTTCATTGAATTTTGGGTGCTTTCTTCCAATCGTTGGGAGTTTCGCTTTATCTGGATAAGTTGGCTTCTGGCGGTATTAGTTTATCTCGTTTCCCAGAAATTGTATCGTCAGGAAATGGTGAAAATTATCCTCATTCCGGCAGTGGCAGGCATTTGGGTAAATGGTATGTTGAACGCCTCGTTTTATCCAGCACTATTAGAATATCAGCCTTCGAGAAAACTGGCAAATTGGTTTGAATCCGAGAAAATTTCCAATCCTAATTTATTTGTGTATCGCTATGGAGCCTCTCATTCCTTAGATTTTTATACCGCTCGAACGAATCTGGTTTTGTATGAGCCAAAGGATGTTCAGTTTTTGAAAACAGAATATTTGATCAGTAATACGGAGGGATATCGTGAGTTAGTTTTGGCTGGTAAAAAGGTGAAAGTTTTGCGGGTGTATCCGGAATATCCAGTTCAATTTTTGAGCATACCATTTTTAAATCCGAATACTCGTAGTCAGCAGGTCAGGCAAATATTATTGCTTAAGGTTCTACTGTAAGTTATAGATAATCAAATCTATAGAATATTTTATTTACCTATAATTTATATTATGTTAAGTAGAATTTTCCCCTCATTTCAGCTTGCACCAAGCGTAGTTTACACTAAACACAGCTTGCACCAAGCTTTGAAAATTATAACATCAAGGTTAAGCCAAATTCAAACTCCCCTATCTTTGGATATAGAGCGCTGCCTGACGGATTAGATTTTGGAACGGAATACGATACCCCATTGCGGTCGTAACTGTAGGTACGGCCGGATAAAAAAACATCATTAAAACGGTACAGAACATTTATCCCTAATGATTTATAAACCAAACGCAAAAATCCAGTATATCGCAAAGGATCCAAGCCTTCTATGAAGTGATGTTTTGAGGTGACTAAAATATTATTTTGATCACGGGTTTTCATTTTATAGCTGCTCCCTATTCTTAACCCTGCACTTACCCCTGCTTGGATAAAGGCAACGGGAATTTTTTTTCCCTCTTTTTCTGTGAATGAAAGATTTGTTCTGAAACAAATGGGTAACTCAAAATAGGAAATTCTTAACTTTTGCGACTCATGATTTACTGTATCTGGAAAGGTTTTGCCAGCTCTTTGAAAAAAATATAGACGGAAAAATGCAACTCCAGGCTGCACATCAACCGAAAAACGATAGGATAATGGAATGTTAAAGCCCATTGCCAGTACATTGGTTCCTGATCTTGCTGCATTTATGGGTACTGAATCAAAAGCAGCATCCTGCCTGGTTATCAGAAATCCCCGGGTAAACAAAATGTCAAACCGTTGATTATTTTGTGTGGAAAATGGCGTACGCGTGATTTTCTCAAATTGAGTTGATTTACCCTGCTTCTCACCTGGTTTTTCTTCTTCCTGTTGCGCAAGGATTGGATTGCTGATACATATCACCAGAATAAGTAAACTCCAAGGTATGAAAAGCGAAAAAAGTGATCTCAGATTCAATTGGCTACAATACATACCTCAAAGAAACTAAATTTCTGGCTTTAGTTTTAGATTAAGATTTCCCCAAGGGGCACTAACTTTTTGATTGCTTGTGTTTAGAAATACTATTTTTTGGGGTCACTGAACCTACTGGACTTACTTGGCGTATTTCTTTTTACTTCCTTTAACATCTTTGTATTTTTGACCAATTTATGATTGAACGCTTCAATATTCGGGTTTATGGACTGCTCCTTAATTCCTCCAAAGATTCAATTTTGGTATGTGATGAGATCCGATTTGGAAGATCGTTTACAAAATTTCCGGGAGGTGGACTCGAGTTCGGTGAGGGTATTGTGGATGGCCTCAAGAGAGAATGGCTAGAAGAAGCGGGGCTGGAAATCCGAAATCCTCAATTATTTTATGTTAATGATTTTTTTCAACAATCCGCTTTCAGAAAAGAAGATCAAATAATTAGTATTTATTACCTGATTGAATGTGAATCTGTCCATACTTTAGCCCTCAGGAAAAATCCGTTTGATTTCGAAAAAAGTGAAGAAGGGGCAATTGTTTTTCGTTGGACTCCCCTGCTGCCTGAATTGGTTCAACAGCTAAACTTTCCAATTGACAGAATAGTTGTACAAAAATTATGCGATACCCATACGCTACCGGGAGCCTGAACTTGAGTTTAAAATGGATTCATTTAGTTCAGTTTCAGGGAAAGATAAACGAAGTATACTTTTATTACTTCCAATAATGAGTGCTTGGTAATCGGTATAAAAAAGAATTTCGTATAAGTTAATGGGGTTAGACAGTTGTATTGTTTTCCAATTGGCTGAGTCTTTTTTCGTTTTGTATAAGAGATTACCCGCACAGGCACCTGCAGTTTCATAACACTGGCTATCTGAATAATCCCAAATCAAACCCACATTAGGATAAAAATCGGCGTTATTGGGAGAATTTGACTTATCGGCAAAGCAGGATTTTAGCAGGTAGGAATTGGATTTATGTATACTACCTGAATTTCCTCCTGCTGCAATAAAACTATTGTCCTTTTTTAACTCAAAATCGTGCAGAAGATTCTTGTTGGTGAAACCTGTTTTTTGCCAGTTTACTCCCCTATCCTTTCCTTCCATTATTACGGTTCCCCATGGAGAATAGGTTAAGGCATATAATTTGTTTTTTTCTTTCTCCCATTTCAAACGCCAGATCATTCTTTTCCAGCTTTTGTAAACAGTTGTCCATGTTTCGCCCCCATCTGTTGTACCTAAAATAAACCCAAATGGTATGGTTTTTTTACCTACGGCGATTTTCGATTTCCCCCCGCATAAAAAGGCATTTAGACTATCAATTACCTGTATATCATAAAAACAAGATTTACGAAGATTGGGAAACTTTTGGACTTTCCACACCTGGTTTTCCAAAATGAACAAGGTACCCTTGTCTGCTGCTAGAATCATTTTTTCACCCATCCGATTGATTCTCAGAATACTATTTCCCTCCTTTGGGTATGCAATATCCTGAATACCCTTATTCAGCGTATATTTTTTTAAAATACCTCCCTTTCCCCCAATCCAAAATTCGGTGTCATTTGTCTGAAAAATGTCATAGTAGGAAGAATCTTGTTTTGTTTCTCCCAATTGAATCATATCAACTAACTGGGCTTGCACCAAGCTGAAGGAAAAAAAAATCAATAGGAAAATACTAATATTTTTAATCGACACGCCAGCTACTAAAGTTTGAGTAAAAGGACTTATCAAGATCCGTTTTATTATTTTTTCAGGCTAAATAAATCAAAGGTAAACGGAATGAGAGTATCTGCTACGCCTTCGATTCTTATAATATCTCCAGTTTCTCCCTGAAGCAGAACGATCATTTTCTGGCCTGAGAGTTTTTCATATTCAACCATGACCTGTCGGCATGCTCCACAAGGCCCTACAGGATGACTCATGTCATACTTTGGGCTTTGAGCTCTAATGGCAATTTTTCGTATTAGCTTGGATTTTCCAGCAGCTCCAGTGGCAAAAAGGGCAGTTCTTTCTGCACAAAGTCCAGAGGGATATGCGCCATTTTCTTGATTGTTGCCCAGGATAATTTCTCCATTTTCTAACAATACAGCTGCACCTACAAAAAACTCAGAATACGGGGCATAGGCATTTTCACTGGCTTTTAGGGACAATTCCAAGAGATTTTGTTCATCCTGAGGAAGCTGATCGGCTTTCTCAAATTGCTCATATTTCAGATTCAGGTGTTTTTCCAAAGTTTACAAAATATATCTACTTAAATCTTTCTTTTTCAAGATTGTGCCCAGCCTTTCCTCCACATAAGCATCGGTTATTTCAAACTCTTTTCGATCGGTTCTGTCTGGAATATCAAAAAGTATTTCGTTGAGCACAGTACTTAAGATAGTGTGTAAACGCCTAGCTCCAATATTTTCTACTTCATTATTAACTTGAAAGGCAATAGTTGCAATTTTGCGAAGGGCAGCCTCCGTAAATTTTAGTTCCACTCCTTCAGAACGGAGCATTTCCTCGTATTGCCTAGTCAGAGCATTTTGGGGTTGATCTAGAATTCTAAAGAAATCATCTTCGGTCAAGGAATTGAGTTCCACCCGAATCGGAAATCTACCTTGCAATTCGGGGATTAGATCAGAAGGTTTGGATACATGAAAAGCTCCCGCAGCGATGAACAAAACATGATCGGTTTTTACTGCACCATATTTAGTGTTGACCGTACTCCCCTCAACAATAGGCAACAGATCTCGTTGAACCCCTTCTCTGGAAACATCCGGTCCCGATTTTCCGGAATTGCCATTTGCCACTTTATCAATTTCATCTATAAAAATAATGCCTGTTTCCTGGGTACGCTCTAGTGCATCGCGGGTGACAGCATCCATATCGATCAATTTCTGAGCTTCCTCTTCAGTGAAATATTCTCGAGCTTCTGCTACGCTCATTTTCCGCATTTTTTTCTTTTTCGGCACCATTCCACTGAGCATTTCCTGTAAACCGTCCATTCCCTCCATACCTGCAGGTCCCATAATTTGAACAGAGGTGGAAGGAAGGTTTACTTCGAGCTCCACGATTCGATTATCTAGCTCCCCATTTTTCAGTTTTTCCCGAAATTTCTCCCTAGTACGAAGATTAAGTTCTTCCTCACTGCCGGGAGCAGGCACAGGGGATTGTTTGGTAGAATTTTCATCTTCCAAGTCAAAATCATTTTTATGAAGGGATGATTGAGAGCCTGAAAGCGGGGGGATCAAAAGATCAAGTACTTGCTCAAGGGCGTTTTCTTTAGCTTTTTCTGCCACCTGAATTTTCCTTTCGGCTTTCACCAGATTAATTCCCTGCTCAACTAGGTCACGCACCATACTTTCCACATCTCTCCCAACATATCCTACCTCCGTAAATTTAGATGCCTCCACTTTTATAAAAGGGGCATTGGCTAAACCGGCTAATCGGCGGGCAATTTCAGTTTTTCCTACGCCTGTTGCTCCAATCATCAGAATATTGTTGGGAATAATTTCCTTTCGAATATCCAAAGCAGTATTCATCCTTCTCCATCGGTTACGAAGTGCTATTGCGACAGAGCGTTTTGCTTCGTGTTGCCCTACTATATATTTGTCGAGTTCTTCAACTATTTTCTGAGGAGTCAGATCTGTAATCTCCTGTTGGAGAGCTTTTTCCATTCTAATCAATAATTTAAAGATTTGAGTGCGTGATACATTCTTTCTTCCATTTTTCGGATTTCAGATTCCTGAACATTCAAGGGCGGACGGAATCGAATGGATCTTTCTCCGCAGGCAAGAATGATCAACTGGTTGCGGTAACAGGCAGCAATTAAATCCTGAACTTCTTTTCCGGAGGGAAGGTCAAAGGCACAAAACAATCCCCTACCCCTCACATTGGTTATTTGTCTGAAGGTCGAACTGAGATTATGTAAAACGGCTCTTAGGTTTTCACCCATTTTGTTTGCGTTTTCCGCCAAGTTATCAGATTCTATAATTTCTAATATTTTGGCACTGCGAACCATGTCTACCAGATTTCCTCCCCAAGTGGAGTTAATTCGGCTTGATACGGTAAAGCAATTGGTTTCAACTTCCGCTACTTTTCCGCCGCCCAAGATTCCACAAATCTGCATCTTTTTTCCAAAGGCCAATAAGTCAGGTCTTGCCTTTTCCCCGAAATGTTGATGGCTCCAAAATTTCCCCGTCATAGCAACTCCGGTTTGTACTTCATCATAAATGAGTAAAGCATCGTTTTCATCACAAAGCATGCGCAATGATTCCAAAAACTCTTGCCTAAAATGATTATCCCCTCCTTCACCTTGAATCGGCTCAAGTATAATGGCGCAAATCTCGTCTGGATTAGAAATGAAAGCCTGTTTAATTTGGGCTAAGGCTAATTGCTCCCGACGGATTAAATCGTCCAAGCCTTCATCGGTAAATGGAAAGACAATTTTAGGATTGATAATTCTGGGCCAATCTTCAAAACGGGCAAACCATTTTGTTTTGTTGGGTTGTGTATTGGTCAGGCTAAGAGTGTATCCTGTGCGACCATGAAATGCTTGCTCGAAGTGAATGACCTTAAAGCCCTTTTCTTTAAGATGACCTTTTTGAAAATTCTTTTGAACCTTCCAATCCATAGCAACTTTCACGGTATTCTCTACGGCTAATCCGCCCCCAGCGATAAAGAAGGCATGAGGCAAATAAGATGGAATCCCAACTCTTCCAAAGGTCTCTATAAATCGGGCATATTGATCCGTATAAACATCCGCATTGGCAGGGTTGGTTAGAGCTGCCAAATAAAGATCTTCCTTGAACTGCTCATCATTGACCATGGAAGGGTGATTAAAGCCTAAGGGCATGGAGGCAAAGCCTGTGAAAAAGTCCAAATATTCATTTCCGGTAACGGAATCGTGAATCCAGGTGCCGTGACTTTTTTTCATGTCGAGGACAAAATCATATCCGTCGGCCAGAACATGTTGACCAATAGTGGCTTTTACCTCTGATGGTTTTAAATGGGTGATATTCTTCATAAATCAGTAAACAGGAAAAAATAAACAGTCTGCAAAGATACGAAAACCGCCTTGACTAAAGGTGCAGGAATGCAGTGGATAGAGGAAAATCTTTTACATTTTCTGTTTCTTGAGCCAAAGATAGGCACCGGATAAGATGGTCAGCAAAAAGGGGGATTGAATGAGCATTTTAATGTCTTGAGCTGTTTTCCACCATAGCTCTGCTCGCGTTGCGTTGAGCCCAAGCAAATAAATGAATAAGGAGCATGTCATGAGAATTAACACTAATCCTCCACTCAAAAGAGTCCAGAATCTAGATTGGGTGAAAGCCCAGATACTTAAACTTGTTAGGATTAAATAGATGAAACTCATTAAACTAGTAGCCAAGAACTTTCGGTTATTGAGTAGAAAATCCATCGCTCCGGTAGATCCCTGTTCTGTATTTCCAGATAACTGAAGTACAAACCATTGCGCCCATAGCTCCAACCAATCTTCTTTATAAACGCCTAAGAGGATTAACAGGAACAAACCTAAAATAAGGTATAGAATTCGGGGAAATTTCATTCTGGTTTTTCCAATAGTATTGAAATGCATTGTCCGCCAAACCCAGCAGCATTCACGAGTATTCTTTTGGGAAGCGCACTTCTTGTATGAGCACCTTGATTAAAGGAATAATCAGGGATTGGAAAGGAATGGGAGAACAAGGCTATCGCAGCAACAATAGCCAATGCACCTGATGCCCCGTAAGAATGTCCTACTAATGCTTTTAACGGGAAAAGCTGAGGCATTTCCTTCTCGCCAAACACTTTTTGAATAGCTTTAAATTCTGCTAGGTCGCCTAGAATGGTTCCCGGAGCATGAACCAGAACAAGATCAACCTTCCCTGGAGAAAAATGGAGGGCCTGAGTCATGGCATTTCTAAACGCCTCCCCATCATTCGAAATGCCTGCGGGGCTACTTAATTCTTCCCGAGCAGCACCAAAACCACTGATAAAAGGAAAGGATTTATAGGAAGAACTTCTGCTTAACAAAATAGTTGCCGCTGCTTCAGATAAAACGAGGGTATTCTCAGATTTATGAAAATTTAAAGGTTGGCAAGGCCAAGGATCTACACTCGATTTCTTGCTGTACAGGTTTAAGGCTTCTGCTTGGGCAAGGGTGAAAGGCGTAAGAGCAGCCTCTGAACCTCCTGCTAAAAAGTAATCACACCATCCTGCTTTTAGCCAAGCCAAGCCATTTAAAATGGCAGCTAAGGAAGAAGAGCAGGTCATGGAAACCGTCAAGTCTGGTCCGGTTAAATTGAGTGCAGCCGCAATTTCAGAGGAAAGCACACCCGGCGTGGTAGAGGGAGAGGTAAAGGGAGAAATGGGCTTTTTCTCTTGAAAATCTTGAAAGGACTGCTCCCAATTTCGGGTTGGCCCACGAGAAGTGCCCATACTTACACCCGTTCTGAATTCGGTGATAGTTGGATGACTAGAGATTGCCTCCTCTGCAGCAAGATAAGCCATTTTAACACTTCTGTCAGATTTTCGATTAAGAGAATTAAGAGCAGTTAGCTGGGCTTCGACATTTTCAGATAAAAGACCCGCAGCATAAAGGCGGTTGCCAACTGAAATGTTCCGAAAATTTGGTTTTCCAACTTGCAGAAATTGTTGGAGTTCGAGCATATTTTTCCCGAAAGGTCCCAAGGCTCCTGCACCAATTATATAGGCCAAAGGCTCAGGCATTCCCTACCCTTTCCGCTAATTTGGCTGCAGTGCCACACAAACCCCGAATGGATATTTCACCGGTATAATTTCCAAAAAGTGAGATAGAGTTGGAAGATTGCTTTAATTCCGAATCGAGCGAATGCCAAATTGTGGGCAGTTCTGGGCTGTATACAGGAAGTGCTTTTTCCCAACTATGAATCTCGAAATCTATTGGTTCGTTTTTTATACTAAATATTTTCATTAGCTCCTCTTGAATTTTTTGCTTGAATTCTTGAGAATCCAAAGAATTCAAAATAGGCCTTCCATACCCACCCACTATACAGGTAAAAGATTTATACTCTTTTGAAAATGTGCGATTTTCAAAAATCTGATCATTGAATAAAACTCCTAGTATTGCATAGCCTTCCGAAGGAGGAATGACCATTCCAAATCCATTAGGGATTTTGGCCGAAAGTTCATTTTTGAAAAAGAATGTAGCTGAAAGTAAAGGGGCGTACCGAATTTGAGCCAAAAGAGATTGAACCGTTTCGGGTAACTCAATAGGAGGCTTACACCAAGCAGGAATGCACAGAATGCTATGGATATTCTCCTGATCTTCAGGTAATTTTTGTATTGGGTGGATGGAATCTTTTAAAGTATCAGAAAGAGCTTGGGTCAATTCTGACATTCCATTTGGAAAAGAATGTAATCCTCTGGGGATGTTCTGAGGGCTTTTTTTGGGAAATGCACCTTTCAAGGCATCCTTTAATGTAGCACCAGCCTGGAGTTGTTGATGTACGGTTGGAAAAATAGCTTTTAACCCCAAATGTTTAGCCTCAGAAGCGTAAATTCCATACATTGCTGCCTGTATCACGAAATTGTGGAGTGCAAACCCGCCCGCCTTTCGCGCAAATTCCTCCAGATTTTCAGTATCACTTACCGAAATATTTCGGAACAAATTGGGCAAAACAGCTAAAGTTTCCCAAAGGCTTAAGGGAAACCTTCTGGGGATACCGTTACGAAGTATATATCTTTTTGCAGATTCAGGTTTTGATTTTAATGGCCTTAGATTCAATTTTTTACATAAATTATCCATGGCTTCAGACCATAAGATTCCATTGGCGGCAGACTCTACAATGCCATATGTTCGTTTTTGGGTATGAATCATTCCGCCGGCTTGTACTGAATCAGAATATATTTTTATCGGGATTCCTTTTTGATGAAGATGCCATCCCAATAAGAGACCTGAAATTCCTGAGCCTATAATTTGGATGGGGGAATCTTTTTGGGGAATAGGTCCCAAGAATCCTTTGATGCTATTCATGGTTCAAAAGTACTAATTTGGAAGTCTAAATTCGGAAATTTATTAAGTGAGATTATGAGAAAACGAATAAGTATTATTTCTATACTAATAATTTGGATGAATGGATGTGCTCCAAGTTTTATTCAGCCTGAGTTGGTCAATATCAATCGGGTACAGGTTCAAAAGTTAAATTTTGAGGGAATGGAGTTAAGTTTTTGCGCTGGTATTCGCAATGCGAATACCTATAAAATTGCCATACAGGGTTTGGAGGCAGAAGTATATTTGGAGAATCGATATGTAGGCAAACTGAAAACTGATTCTACCTTAGTATTGAGTAAAAAAGGTATTTCAGAAATGCCATTGAATCTACAATTGCAGTTTAAGGGGATTATTCAAAATGCACTGCCATTGATTCAAGTGTTTCGTTCAAATTCATTGGTTTCCATTAAGTTAGAAGGTAGATTAAGGGCTAGAGTAAAAGGGATTAGCCGAGAAATTCCGTTTAATTACCAAGACGAGGTACAAGTTGGAGATTTATTAAACTCAAAAAGCCTGCCTAAAGAATAGGCAGGCTTTTGGGGTTGGAAAAGAGTAGATTAAACTGTTACTTTTCCGGAGTATACTTGCTGAACCAATGCTTTGAATGCATCAGGATGATTCATTGCCAAATCAGCCAACACTTTTCGATTGAGATTAATGGAAGCTTTACCAAGCATACCCATGAACTGGGAATAGGAAAGACCATGAATTCTTGCAGCAGCATTAATACGCTGAATCCATAAACCGCGGAAAGTGCGTTTTTTGGTTTTACGATCGCGGTAGGCGAAGGTTAGACCTTTTTCTACCTGGTTTTTGGCTACTGTCCAAACATTCTTTTTTCTCCCAAAATAACCTTTGGCGAGTTTGAGAACTTTTTTCCTTCTTCGGCGGGAGGCTACCGCATTTACGGATCTAGGCATTTTACAATTTGTTTTTTGGGGTGAGGTGGTTTTGCACGCTTAAAACCTGCCCCCGGGTGAAACAATTAACAACTAAAGGTAATGGGAATCAAATGATTAACATACGACGAATCCTGTTTTCATCAGAAGGGTGCACCAATGCATCATTGCCTAGGGCTCTTTTGCGTTTGGTGGACTTCTTAGTCAGGATGTGACGAAGAAAAGCATGTTTCCTTTTCACCTTACCGGAACCGGTAATCTTGAACCGTTTACGGGCTCCGGAATTTGACTTCATTTTAGGCATATAGGTACACTTCGATTTAGATACACATTTATTTTACTACCGTAGCTTTGGGGGTTGGAGACAGGAGAATGTACATTCTTTTTCCCTCCAGTTTAGGCAACATTTCCACCTTAGCTATATTTTCAAGAGCAACTGCAAATTCAAGTAACAACTTCTCCCCTCTTTCTTTGTACACAATGGTTCTACCATAGAAGTGTACATAAGCTTTTACTTTATTCCCCTCTTTCAGAAATTTTTCAGCATGTTTAAGTTTGAAATTGAAATCGTGTTCGTCCGTATTTGGGCCGAATCGTATTTCTTTCACCACAACAATATGCTGTTTACTTTTATTTTCCTTTTCTCTTTTCTTTTGTTCGTACTTAAATTTGGTGTACTCTACAATTCTGCAAACCGGAGGTTGTGCATTAGGTGCAATTTCCACTAAATCTTTTTTCTGCTCAATTGCCATTTTACGGGCAACATCAATGGGGAACACTCCATTTTGTTCATCCTCTTCCAGCCCGACAATCCGCACTTCTGTTGCATGGATGTCTTCATTTATCCGGTAAGGCTCTTCCTTTCTCCCTCTGTTTACGAGCGCCATGCAAATAGATTATTAATTGAGCTACTCTTCGTTTTTCCCATCATTTACCTTTGGATTTTTAGACTGTTGTTCGGCATCTTGCACGAGTTTGATAAATACTTCCATTGTCATGACGCCCAAATCACCTTCACGATGTTTCCGAACTGCAACGCCTCCGTTTTCAACCTCTTGCTCACCAATGATAAGCATGTAGGGGATTTTGGAGACCTCAGCATCCCGGATTTTTCGTCCGATTTTTTCACTCCGGTCGTCTATGAGGGTGCGAATATCGGAAAATTTCAGGGATTCAACAACTTTTTTTGCATAATCATTAAAACGATCACTTACCGGAAGTACAATTACTTGCTCCGGCATAAGCCATAGTGGGAAATTTCCTCCTGTGTGTTCCAACAATACCGCAATAAAGCGTTCTAATGAACCGAATGGCGCTCTGTGTATCATAACAGGACGATGCTTTTGGTTATCCGCACCCGTATATTCCAACTCGAATCTCTCTGGTAAATTATAGTCAACCTGAATTGTTCCCAGCTGCCACCTTCTCCCCAATGCATCCTTCACCATAAAATCCAGCTTTGGTCCATAAAAAGCAGCTTCCCCGTATTCTGTAACGGTTTTAAGCCCTTTTTCCAGACAGGCTTCTTGTATTGATGCCTCTGCTTTTTCCCAAAGTTCATCTGAACCTATGTATTTTTCTCGGTTATCCTTGTCTCTTAGGGATATTTGAGCACTAAAGTCCTCAAATCCTAAAGTGTTGAATATCAATAAAACGATATCAATTACTTTCAGAAATTCTTCCTTTACCTGATCCGGTCTACAAAATATATGTGCATCATCCTGGGTAAATCCTCTTACCCGAGTTAGGCCATGTAATTCTCCACTTTGTTCGTATCTGTAAACCGTTCCAAACTCAGCGAGTCGTAAGGGTAATTCCCTATAGGATCTGGGGCGTGTTTTATAAATCTCGCAGTGATGCGGGCAATTCATGGGTTTCAGTAGAAACTCTTCTCCGTCCTGTGGGGTATGAATGGGCTGGAAGGAATCTTTTCCATATTTTTCATAATGCCCTGAGCAGATATACAATTCTTTTTTTCCAATATGAGGAGTAATAACTGGATCATATCCGTGCTCCACTTGGACAGAGCGAAGAAATTTTTCCAATCTTTCTCTCAGGGCAGTTCCTTTAGGTAACCATAGGGGCAGACCCATTCCTACTTTTTCGGAAAAGGCAAAAAGCTCCATTTCTTTCCCGAGTTTTCGGTGATCCCTTTTCTTGGCTTCTTCTAATTTTTCTAGGTATTCAGTTAGTTCCTTTTGTTTGGGAAAGGTGATTCCATAGATTCGAGTGAGCATTTTACGCTTTTCATCCCCTCTCCAATAGGCGCCGGCCGTACTAAGTAATTTTACTGCCTTAATTGAAGAAGAATCTGGGATATGAGGCCCTTTGCATAAATCAACAAAGTTCCCAGATTCATAAAAAGTGATATCCCCATCCTGAAGGCCATCCAAGAGTTCTAATTTATATTCATCCCCTTTTTGGGTGAAAAAGTCAATTGCAGACTGCTTAGAGATTTCTTTTCGGACGAACTTTTCCGTGCTTTTTGCCAACTCAAGGAATTTGGCTTCAATTTTCCCAAAGTCATCAGATGAAATAGGATGCTCTCCCGGGTCGATATCGTAGTAAAAACCGTTTTCAACGGCTGGCCCAATTCCAAATTTTACTCCAGGATAGATATTTTCCAAAGCTTCAGCCAGGATGTGTGCTGAGGAATGCCAAAAAGTTGCTTTACCTTCCGCATCGTTCCAAGTCAGGAGTTGTACAGTTGCATTTTCTGTTATTGGTCTGTTTGACTCAACCACAAGGCCATTAACCTTTGCGGCAAGTACATTTCTTGCCAGCCCCTCACTAATGCTGAGTGCAATTTCATGGCCGCTGATTCCTTTTGGATATTCGCGGACACTGCCATCTGGTAAAGTGATTTGTATCACGAGTGTATAATTTAAGATGCAAAATTAGCATAATGCATCGGGCAGTGCAATAAGTACTGTAGCAATTATGTTAATTTTGTCAGGTTAGCTTGAGACCGGTTCAGTTGGAAAAATTTAGGAACGCTTTTTTATTTCTGTTGAGACAGATGGCTTATGGCAGTCTGTTCATACTGACTTTGTTCCTAATATTGCTTTATACCCTGCGTTTCCCAATCATTCAAAATAAAATTTTGCCCTATGTAAAAGCGGAATTAGAAACTTCATTGGGGGTAAAAGTGGAAATTGGTTCGGTAGAAATTGCCCTCTGGGATTATTTAATTATTCGCGATTTTGTGATGTATGACACCAGAGGGGAAAAGTTCATTGCTGCCCGGAAGGTAAAACTCAGCTTATTGGATACTTCCATTCCGGGTTGGCTAGGTGCTGTGGGAGCCAGTAAGTACATTAATATAGGAGATATAGAGGTGGATGAAGGGTATTTTAATCTTTATCGAAGGACTGAGGACCTGAAGTTAAACTTGTTCTTTCTTTCTGGATCTGATGAAGACACCGTAGCTTCTGCTCCTATGCAAATAAGTATTAAGGCAGATAAAATTAGATTGTTCGATACTCGATTCAACTATATTGACTCTGCCAAAGGGCCAGAGCGCTTAGCCAATCGAAATTATTTGAATTTTATCCATTTGATGCTAGACAGTATTCAAGGAGATATGTCCTTTGAACTTCTGCCTAGGGGAAATATAGTTGCAGATATTCGAACACTTTCTGCACGCGACACCTGGTCTGGGTTTGTCTTGGATACTTTTAGAACTCATTTCTCTTCAGGAATCTCTCTTCAGGATAAAGAAATTCGTAACTATCAGGCAGATTCAGGCAGATTTGTTAGTGAAATCTGTTATGAAGAGAGTCCGTATGTTTACCTAGATCAAACGATTATCAATTCTATGGGTACTCGGATAGATGCAGATCTGCGACTTCCTGGTCAAACATTAGAAGCTTTATTGGATGATGAATTACAGGAAAATTGGTTGGCTTTGTTTAGGCCCAGCCGGGTAGATTTTCGATTTGTGAATAGTTTCTCATCCTATAAACTCCCTTTTGAAAAGCCTTTAATTTTTTCTGGTAAGGTCAGTGGAGAGGTAAATCGACTCAGAGGCAAGGATGTACACATAGAACTTTTGGATTCAAGCTTTCTTAAAGGGGCTGTTCGGTTTGATAATTTAGTCGAAGGAGGAGAGACTATGATGGAATTAGAGGTGGACCAGTCCCGTCTGTTGGCCAAAGAAGTAAAGGCTTTCATTCCATCTGTACCAATTCCCTCCTATTTATTGCATACTGCCGATTTGCGAATAAAAGGCTCCTTTACTGGGTTGTTTTCAGACTTTGTCGTTCAAGCCGATGTATTAAGTCCCAAGGGAAATGCCCAGGTGGATTTACACATGGACCTTAATAAAACGCCTATGACCTTTGTCGGGAGTTTGGAAGCACAATCATTGGATTTAAATTCCATTATTGGAGGCAAGCCTGGAATATCTTCCGATTTGAATATTACCTCTACTTTTTCTGGGGAGGGAGATCAGGTATCCAATTTAAAAGCTTCCGCAAAAGTTGAGTTGCTCAATAGTGAGTTGGGTGGATACTATCTGGATTCTGTGCGAACGGAGATTAGTTTCTTAGAAAAGATTTTAAATGGTCCTTTGGATGTGCGGGATCAAGAGATGGGAAATATTCACCTTCAAACTTCCATCGATTTTGGGCAGGAGAATCTGCACTATGATGTATTAGGTGATCTTCAAAAGATCAATTTATTGGAATTAGGAATAACCGAATTACCGATGAAATTTTCCAGTGTAATTAACCTTCATATTGAAGGGGATAGTCTGGAAGACCTTCAAGGGGTAATCAGGCTATTTGAAACGCAGGTAGTGAAGAAGGGGAAAGATACCCTGGAAATCGAAAACTTCCAGGTGAAGGCTGGTCATGATTCAGTTGCCGGGCGTTGGATTAAGCTCAGGGGCGAAAGCTTAGTAGCGGATTTTCATTCCGATGTAAGCTTTATTCGCTCGGTAGAAGTGATGCAAAGACTTATCCAAGAGGGAGGTTTGTTTTTTCAGAATAACGACAGTATTACCCAACAGTATTATCGAACGATGATACCCGATTCCCTACCGACAGAATTCAGCATGAAAGCGCATTTTCAAGATACAGAGCACTTGTTGGAATTCTTTGAAACGGGTGTGTACATAGCTCCTGATACCGAAATATCCATGGATTTAAAGACAGGTAAAACAGATATTATCAATTTTACTTTAAGCTCTGATGTTATATTTTTTGATGGGGTGGATCTAGAAGGGTTGCAATTAGATGGCAGTATATTTAAAGAAGCTGGTTCAGGTGAAATATTGGCTCAAGCTGACATGGAAGCTTCAGAGGTAAATATTGGGGAGAGTTTGAATTTTCAAGAGGTAGAATTTGAGCCAATTTGGTTCAATGAAACAATTGAGTTTGAATTACGCGCTTTGCAAAACGAATATCAAAATAAAATCAGAATATTCGGAAGCACTGTATTTAGGAATCAGGTCATTCGCACCCTAATAGGCTCGAATAATTCCACTTTATTGCTTAATCAGGATTTGTGGACTTTTAAAGGAAAAAATGAAATAATTTATTACAGTGAAAATGGTACTATCCAATTAAATGATGTGCATTTGATGGATAGTACAAAGCAATCGCTTCATATTTATGGTGACATTGCCAAAGAAAGTCAAGAGGGACTGGTTGTTAAGTTAGACAATGTTAAGCTTTCTACTGTGAATCAATTATCTGGTTCAGGCGAGGATTTGGAGGGATTGGTCAATGCTCAGCTTATTTTAAATAATTTATTGGGCGATCCTTTTGTTCAAGGATTTGCCTTTATCCAAGGTTTTGGATTTAGAAAATTACAATATGGCGATGTGGAAGCTAATGCGGTTTGGAATCAATCTTCCGAGACTCTAATTCTGGATTGTTCCTTGCAAAAAAGCGGAAAAAAATTACTGGCATTAACGGGCCAATATTCCTTGAGCGATACTATTTCCCCGATGAATTTTAAACTTGCCTCCTATGATTTGCCTTTAAATTTGGCAGAACCATTTTTAGCAGGATATGCATATGAGTTAACAGGTACGGTAGAATTAAATGAGTTTACCGCAAGAGGTTCTTTTGACCGGCCAGTAATTACCGGAACGGGTTATTTTAAGGATGTTTCCTTTGTAGTGGATTATACTAAAACAAAATATAAATTCACTGGAAATATTCGATTTAACGATAAGAATATCAACTTCCTCAATATCCAGATTTTTGATGATCGAGCGGTAAGTAACAAGCAGAATTATGCTTTACTCAGTGGATATATTTATCACCAAGGTTTCAGGGAGTTTAAATTTAATATTGAGCTGGAATCTATTCGCAACTTCATGGTATTTAATACCCGGGAGGAAGATAATGATTTGTTTTACGGCAAAATGATTATTCGGGATGGAGTTGCTTCTATCGATGGTGATTTAAATACTATCAGATTGACAACCTTTGTAGAGACGGGGGCTGGCACGATTTTGAATATTCCATTGACAGATTATACAGAGGGAAGCACGCTCGATTATGTCAGTTTCCTCAGTGATCAGGTAGAAGAAGAGATTACAGAGAAATTGGATTTGACAGGGTTCGAATTAAAGATAACAGTGAATGCCACTCCAGACGCTACGGTTCGCATCATTTTTGATGAAAGAACAGGGGAGATTATTGAGGCTCAGGGAAATGGCAATATTGATTTATTGATTACTCCGGAAGGCGAGTTTACCATGCGGGGCAGTTATGAAATCGAGAAAGGAGATTATCTTTTTACTCTTCAGAATGGAGCCTTTAACAAGCGATTTTTCATCGATAAAGGGGGACGAATTACCTGGACGGGAAGTCCCTATGAAGCACAATTAGACTTAAGTGCCTATTATCTTGTATATGCAAATATTGCCGATTTAATGGGACCCACAGCAAGTTCCTCTCGCGTGCCTGTAAGGGTTTTGATGAAGATGAATGGATCTCTATTGAGTCCTGAGATTGCCTTAAATTTGGATGTTCAGAATTTGAATGACCAATCCTCAGCAGAAGTTAGTTCTCGTATTAAAGCCATTACTTCTGACCCTCAGCAGTTGAACAACCAGGTCTTTTTCTTGTTGATGTCTTCCCGGTTTGCTCCCAATACTCAAGGCGCTGGCACTGCCAGTTCTGGATCTGGGGCAGGAGGGGTTACTTCATCGGTGGCTGAATTAGTTTCCAATCAATTAAACTATTGGACTTCTCAGGCCTTCGGGAATAACTTTAGTGCCAATATCTCATCCAATCAATTTCAGAATGTAAACTTGGCTTTACAGGCAAAACTCTTTAATGATCGGGTTACGGTTGAACGAAATGGGGCCATCACCAGTTCTGCCAATAGCGATGTCACTATTGGAAATATCAATGTGCAACTTAAATTGCTTCCGCCTACAGGAAACAGAGAGAACAGACGCCGTTCTGTGCCGAACCCCGGAATGCTGGCATTGGAGGCTTTTAATCGAGAGCAATTTGGTTTTTCCGGAAATAATTCCGTCTCACGAGGGGGAGGAATTTTTTACAGAAAAGAATTTGACCGCTTGGGTGAGTTACTATTTCCCTATCGACCCTCAACTGCCGCCCCACCCCCTCCAGCTGAGCGTTTATCGCTTCCTAGCGACAGTTCAAAACATTAAAGACTGACCAAAAAAAAAGTCGTAATTACTTATTCACAGGAGATTATCCAATTTATGTTCAATCCTGTAGTACTTTTGCAGTATGGATTTTTTTAAAATAATTTCGTTCCTGTTTTTTTGTTCATCTTCCGGGTTGCTTTTTTCTCAGATAAGACAAGATACAAATTGGCACGATACCAATCAGAAGGTACCAAAAGAAATTTTTTTCATAGATGAATTAGACCAAAAACAAGGTCCCTATTGTAGTTTCTTTTCAAATGGTAAATTTGAGAAGTGCGGAAATTTCGTTGATAATGAGCGCGATAGCGTTTGGCATTTTTATGAAGAATCCGGATTCCTAGCGCTAACAGTTCAGTACGAAAAAGGGTTGAGAAATGGCCAAGAAGTTGAGTATTCCCCCAAAGGAATCATTATTTATTTATGTCAATGGAAACAGGGGAAAAAAGATGGAAAATGTTACTCGTACACCACTGATGGGAATGTGGAAGCCGAAATGAATTATAAGGAAGGGCTCCTGCAAGGCGAGGTGTTTCGATATTTCCCCGACGGAAAAATTCATCAAATATCAACCTATCAGGATGATGTTATGAATGGTAAATTTGAATCTTGGTATCCTGAAGGCAAGTTGGAAACCAATGGATTTTACCTTCAGGGAGAGAAAGACAGTGTTTGGGAACTCTATTTTCCTAATGGGTTGTTAAAATCTCGAGGCGAGTATCAGGATGGTCTTATATCGGGCGCGATAACTGTATTTGATAGTACCGGAAAGGCCGCACAAAAAGTAACCTGGTCAAAAGGTGCCCGAAATGGTCCTTATGAAAAGTATTATGACAACGGCTTTGTTACAGAGAGTGGATTTTATGCAGATAACATACTGAATGGTATGGTGATGGAATACTACCCGAGTGGAGTGGTTAAAGCCAAAGTTCCATTTGTAATGGGAAAAATATCGGGTATGGCCGAAAAATTTGACACTGCAGGCACTTTGGTCGAATCCGTTACCTGGGATTCAGGAATTCAAAATGGAGAATACAGAAGGTATTTTCAGAATGGAAAAGTATCTGAAGAAATTTCTTATCGATATGGAACGGAAGAAGGTCCCTACACTCTGTATCATAAAAATGGGAAAAGGGCTCAGACTGGGGTATATCGAGCAGGCGAATTACAACCAGAAATTCATTTTTTTGACGAAAAAGGAATTTTATCCGCCACAGGTCAGGTGAAAGATGATTTGCAGGAAGGATTCTGGAAGTTCTACTATCCATCTGGTTCCCTGCAATCGGAAGGTTCCTTCGTTAAAGGCCTAAGGACTGGTGAATGGAAGTTTTATGATGAAAAGGGAAATGTGATCTCGGAGCCCATCAACGCTTTCGAGAAGAATTAGAAGAGCATTTTGCAAAACGAATCCAAAAATGAGTTTTAGTTTTTCTTTGTTTTTTCCCACTCATGCGAGTTTTGGGGCATTCTAGGCTTTAATGATACAGATTTTCCCGGAAATGCTTATATTTGCTTTGTAATGTTAAATCAATTTCAGCCTAAACGGATTTTTATCCTATTCGGGTGCCTTTTAAGCATTTGCTTTGGCTATACTGCCTATGGTCAGGATTTAAGTGTGCAGCGTTTTGTTGCCAATGCCAGTGGCACAGATGTTTTGTTAAACTGGGACTTGAAATCAACTGGTACTGGTATTGTTGAATTTAAAATTCTTAGAAAGATAAATCAGGAA
This sequence comes from Bacteroidia bacterium, assembly GCA_040381555.1. GTDB lineage: Bacteria > Bacteroidota > Bacteroidia > J057 > RFSG01 > CANHCC01. The sequence continues at coordinate 13,062 of JBEIHC010000009.1, read as the reverse complement.
CAAAACTTCACTCAGATATCGACTGTTTCTGCTCAAGCAGGAAAAGTCAATTATGAATTTTGGGACCGTACCATTTTCAAAGAAACTCCCAAATGGATTCAATATAGGTTGTTAATCATTCGAAATGGTCAACAATCTCCGGTTGATACCTATATTACGGTGAATCCCACTTCTGCCCAAAGAACTTGGGGAAGTATCAAATCCATGTTTAAGTAGTCAACATTGACTTTTTTATGGGCAAAGTCCCTGAAGGCTTGCATTCGATAAATACTTAAAGCCAGTAGGTCATATGCAAGGTACTCGGTATAATCGTCAGGAAATATTAACTGGTTGGGGAAAGGAATTACAGCAAAAGTTGGAGCGCTCCACTGTGTTAATAGTAGGGGTTGGAGGATTGGGAAGCCATGCAGCGTCGGCTCTTTGTGCCGCGGGTTTAGGAACCTTAATTTTATTGGATTCAGACTTCGTTCAAATTGAAAATCTGCACCGTCAATATTTTTACACAGAAAAGGATTTGGGCCAATATAAAACCCAGGCCATAAAACAGCGGCTGCTGGAAATGAATTCTGCCAGTAAGATTATTTCCCTCCCTGAAAAATGGACCAAGAGCACTCTAATTCCTGGTAACTTAACTCCTGATCTTGTGTTAGATGGTACAGATTCTTTTGAGTCCAAGTATGAAATTAACGAATATTGTCAGGAAAAAGGGATTCCTTGGGTTTATGCGTCTGTACTTGGATTTCGGGCAGAACTGAGTGTATTTCATCCTTCCAATGGAGTGTGTTATAAATGTCTTTACCCTACCCTCTCTGCTGAGTTTGATTCTTGTGAAAGAACTGGAGTGGCGGGTCCCCTTCCCGCAATTGCAGGAACGAAGCAAGCATGGCAAGCTATAGCCATACTCTCGGGTACACTTCCCACATTAGCCGGTCAGTTGTGGCAGGTCAACCTATCTCAGGGAAGAGAAAATGTATTGAATTTAGAGCGAAATCCTGATTGCAGTTTAAGATGCGTTGTACCCTGTCCAAATCCCTACAGGAGACCTGTTCCGGGAGAAATTGATTTTAATGAGTTTTTGAATGATTTCAGGTCCAACCCTTCACTCTGGAAAATTATTGACATCCGGTCGACAGATTTGGATTCGATGGAGTTTATGGGAATAGAAAAGATGGATGCCATAGAATTAATGGCTGCAGGACTCGATTATTTGACAGAACAAAAGATTCTTATTGTTTGTGAAAAAGGTCGGACAAGTCAAATTGTACAGGAAAAGTTACAGCAACAATTGACCGAAGGGAAGGTTTACAGCCTAAAAGGGGGCTTTAATTCAGGATTTCAGGAATCCTCTTATTTAGAATCTTTATAAAGTGGATAATCAAGGGGAAAAAAACAAGGTAAAAAGAAGGCATTTGAGCACAGGCTTCGTATTTTTGACAAGAATTCTACGAATTGAAAAGCAATATGAACAAGTGGATCAGTACTATTCGTAACTATATCGGTTCTACGAGCCTGATGCTCATAGTTTTACCTGAATTCAATCCTGTGGATTTGACTTATCGTCAGGTTAAAACCTATCTAGAGAATCCGAGCTTGACCTCCTCTGCACCGGTTGTGGAAACCACCGGATCTTTATCTCTGATGGGATCCTATCCCTTAGTAGCCGGATTAAGCATTGCGATCATTCTTTTTTCGGTAATATCTGTTTACTTTCACAACCGGAAAAAAAAGGAAGTGAATCTTCAATCGAATTAGTTAACAAGCAAAATCAGCAAACCAGTTAGTATGAATCAACATTTTTCACCGGGTTTAAATATGAAATTGAAAGCTTTGGCCGTAAGTTGTGCCTTAAGTTTGCCTTTGTTGGCATCAGCCGCAGAAGCAGATTCTGGAGGAGGTTCCATGGATTTATTAATGACAGGATTGAAAGTTCTGTTATTGGTAACTGTCGTACTATCCCTAAATATTCTTCGGATGGTATTAAACCTTAGAAGTACAGATCCTCTACAAAATATAAACTTCAATAATTTGAATTCCAATATAATGGTTGGATTCATTTTTGTGGGCTTGGCTTTAGGTATCTATTTTTCCTTTTATTTCCAACCCTTGTACTTACCAGAAGCCAGTTCTATTCACGGTATGGAGATCGATAAGATGTTCAACCTTACCTTGATCGTAACAGGCATAGTGGTTGTTATTACTCACTTGTTCCTACTTTATTTTGTATACAAATATCGTTGGAGCGATAATCGTCGTGCCTTATACTATCCCGACAACAACAAATTAGAAATGATGTGGACCATAGCACCAGCTATTGTGTTGACTGTATTGGTATTGGATGGCACCAAAAATTGGAATGCGATTATGCAACCTCCTCCGGCTGATGCGATTGAGATAGAGCTAACCGGCAAGCAATTTGCCTGGAATATTCGGTATGCCGGAGCGGACAATGAATTTGGTAAGACCAATTTTAGGAAGATTAGTGCGGAGAATGAATTAGGCTTTGATTGGGAAGATGCAGCCGGTAAAGATGATGTAATGCCCGGTGAAATATATATGCCGGTAAACAAATCTGTATTGTTAAAAATTAGGGCACGCGATGTATTGCATTCTGTTTATTTACCTCATTTTCGGGTAAAAATGGATGCAGTTCCGGGTATGCCAACCCAGTTTTGTTTTACGCCAATCAAAACCACCAAAGAAATGCGTGCTAAATTGGGAAATGAAAACTTTAACTATGAATTAGCCTGCACGGAAGTTTGTGGTCGTGGACACTTTTCTATGAAGCGTACAGTAGTAGTGGTAACAGAAGAGGAGTACAATGAATGGTTACGCAAACAAAAACCGTATTTTAAGCCAGCCGAAACCACAGAATCAGTAGCTTCTGATGCATTGGCAACAGATTCGTTAAGTACTCAACCTGATGCTTTCTCAAAAAGCGATACACAAGCTGCCCCTGATGAAAAGACATCAAAAGCGAAGAAAGATAAACTTGCAGTAGCTGGTAAGTTAAAAAAACAAGCTAATTCACTATTGACTTCTAATTAATTTTCCTAAACAAAATATAGCATACTATGTCATCTGAAACACTTGATGTAAGGGAACAAGTTTCTGCTCATCCGGAAGCACTTCATGGTCACCACGGCGAGGATCACGGTCATGATCATCATGAGGATGAATTTGAACTTCCTGAGGTTAATTTTATTAAAAAATACATTTTCAGTACTGACCATAAGGTCATCGCCAAACAATTCCTGATAACAGGTATTTTAATGGCGGTAGTTGGAATCGTATTATCGATGCTGTTCCGAATTCAGCTTGCCTGGCCGGATCACAACATGTCCTATCTAAAACCTTTATTAGGAAACTGGATTTCTGAAACAGGTCAGATGGATCCCGAATTTTACCTTGCTATGGTAACTATGCATGGTACTATCATGGTGTTCTTTGTGTTAACTGCCGGATTAAGTGGTACTTTTTCTAACTTCTTAATTCCTCTTCAGTTAGGGGCTCGTGATATGGCATCTGGATTTATCAATATGCTTTCCTATTGGTTCTTCTTTTTGTCTACTGTCATTATGTTTTCTTCATTGTTCATTTCAACTGGCCCTGCAAGCGGTGGATGGGTTATTTATCCTCCATTGTCTGCCTTACCTCAGGCTATGTCTGGATCTGGTCTTGGAATGACGATGTGGTTAATGAGTATGGCATTTTTTATTGTATCCTCCCTTCTGGGTGCATTGAATTATATCGCCACTGTATTGAATATGAGAACCAGAGGTATGTCTATGACGCGCATGCCTTTAACTATGTGGGCATTTTTCCTAACAGCAGTAATAGGTACACTTTCTTTCCCCGTGCTTTTCTCTGCTGCTTTGTTATTGATATTTGACAGAAGTTTTGGCACCAGTTTCTATCTTTCTGATATCTACATTGCGGGAAAGGCTTTGGAAAACTCAGGCGGTTCTCCTATTTTGTTTCAGCATTTGTTCTGGTTCTTAGGCCATCCTGAAGTGTACATCGTATTGCTTCCTGCGTTGGGAATGACCTCTGAGATTATCTCGACCAATTCTCGTAAACCTATTTTTGGGTACCGTGCGATGATTGGCTCTTTATTAGGAATTGCCTTCCTATCATTTATCGTTTGGGCGCATCACATGTTCGTGACGGGAATGAATCCATTCTTAGGTACTGTATTTATGTTATTGACGCTTATTATTGCCGTTCCTTCCGCAGTAAAAACCTTTAACTATTTGGCCACAATGTGGATGGGGAATATTCGTTTTACCAATGCGATGCTTTTCTCTATCGGATTAGTGTCTTTGTTTATAACGGGTGGTGTAACTGGAATTTTCTTGGGGAATGCAGCCTTAGATATTCCTTTGCATGATACTTATTTTGTAACTGCTCACTTTCACTTAGTAATGGGGTCAGCCTCCGCATTTGGATTCTTTGCTGGGGTGTATCATTGGTTCCCTAAAATGTTTGGCAAAATGATGAGCGAGCGTTTAGGGTATATTCACTTTTGGATGACCTTTATTTCTGTGTATTGCGTATTCTTCCCCATGCACTTTATGGGAATGGCAGGTGTTCCTCGTCGTTACTATGCAGCTTCCACTTTTGATTTTACCCAAGGTTTTTCAGACATGAATGCCTTTATCACCATAGCGGCCTTATTTGGATTTGTTGGTCAGTTGTCTTTCTTATACAATTTCTTCTACAGTATCTTCAAAGGGGAAACAGCACCCCAAAATCCTTGGAATTCCAACACATTAGAGTGGACTACACCTGTGAACCCTGGTCATGGTAACTGGCCTGGAGAAATTCCTTCTGTTTATCGTTGGCCATACGATTATAGTAAGCCTGGTGTGAATAATGATTATTTACCTCAACATGTTCCAGATGCAGCTATTTCTAAGTGGGATGCTAATCCTGCTCAAGCAGCGTTGTTATATGATGAAAATGGTACTGAGTTAAAAGATACACCGGCTCATCATTGATTGAATTCGCACAAGGATGAACATTGCATCCTCTACTCATTCTAAAGTAAACAAAACAGGGCTATTCCGTAGGTTCGGAATAGCCACTGTTTTTATAATCTATTTTCTCATACTGGTTGGGGGAATTGTGCGCACTACAGGTTCTGGGATGGGATGCCCAGATTGGCCCAAATGTTTTGGGTATTGGATTCCTCCAACTTCAGTAGATCAATTACCTACGGATTATCAGACTGTTTTTCAGGTAGGGGGAAAAGAGATTGCAGAATTTTCTGCTATTAAAACTTGGATTGAATACATTAATCGTCTCATAGGAGCATTAACCGGATTCATGATTTTGATTACGCTCCTATTTTCTTTGAGATACCGGCTTTCTAATCCACCTGCATTTTGGTTTTCGTTAGTTTGCTTAGTCTTAGTGGCTTTTGTGGGTTGGTTGGGTGCCAGAGTGGTAGCTACAGATTTATTGCCAGGAATGATTACTGTGCACATGCTTGGAGCTGTATTAGTTGCCTCTGCCATGATTTTGGCGGTATCGATAGATCGAAACTCCGGTCTGAACATACCTTCAACGAATATTGTCGCTTTTCGAACTTTTCAGAAGCTTTGGTGGGTTGGAATTACGCTTGCTTTTGTTCAGCTAATTTTAGGAACTCAGGTTCGGGAGGAAGTGGATGTAGTTGCCTTGAAATATCACGAAGAATCTCGAGAACTATGGATAAACGAATTAGATTGGAAATTTTATATACATCGTTCTATGTCAATAGGCTTTGTTGTATTGAGTTTTATTTTAGTTAAAAAATCGCAAAAATTTCAGGATACTCGAATTCGTATGGGGGCATTCTTTAATTTTGTATTTACTTTGCTGGCTATTATTGCCGGGATAGTTTTGTCTTATGGTGACATGCCTAGGTATATGCAACCTATTCATTTATTAATAGGAACAGCTATTTGTGGAATCCAAGTTTATTTAGGAAGTGTATTATACAGTAGGATGGTTGAAAGTCCTTTAGTTGGAAAATAGCAGGATGAAAAATATCACTCAAGAATCGGAATTGCAATTATCTACAGGTATCACTGTGCGGTCACAAATTCGTGCTTATGCTGCTTTATCTAAATTGCGTTTATCTTCTTTGGTTATTTTCTCGGCAGCTGCAGGCTACTGTACTGCCTCTCCTTCTCCGTGGAATTACACAGCAATAGCACTGTTAGCAATTGGCGGATTACTCATTACTGCTTCAGCCAATGGCTTCAATCAAGTATTTGAGCGGGAGTATGATAAATTGATGATTCGGACTCAAAATCGTCCTTTGGCCACTGGGGTATTAACCGTACGGGAGGCATTGATTTTTTGTCTAGTGAGTGGATTATTGGGCTTAGGTATAATCGCTTGGGCATTTAGTTTTCAGACATTTTTATTGGGGTTAGTAGCCCTGTTATCCTATGCATTTGTATATACCCCTTTGAAACGCATAACCCCATTTGCTGTATTGGTAGGGGCATTTCCTGGAGCGATCCCTCCCCTATTGGGATTTGTTGCTTTTTCAGACACTGTAAATCCTCAAGCATGGACTTTGTTTGCAGTTCAATTTGTATGGCAATTTCCGCATTTTTGGGCAATAGCTTGGTTGTTGCATGATGATTATTCTCGGGCAGGCTTTAAATTGCTTCCTCATTCAGGAGGACAATCTGCTCAAAATGCGCGCACGATTTTACTTTATTCCCTGTTATTAATTCCGGTTAGTTTGCTACCCATGCGGTATGGCTTAGGAGGGGATGTTGCTTTAGGGATTTTGTTGGCATCGGCTTTAATGATGAGTTTATGTGCTATTTATTTGTACAGAGATTGTTCTTTAAAGGCTGCCCGATATCTGATGTTTTCATCCTTCATCTATTTGCCTGCGGTACAATTAGCATTAGTATTTGATCGAATCTAATATGAATCAGCCCTTGGTACAGGACGACGAGTTAAAAATCCACCCTCAAAAAGTGGTGTTATGGGTAGGTATGGTGAGCATTGTGATGTTGTTTGCCGGATTGAGTAGTGCCTTGATTGTTCGTCAAGGTGCAGGTAATTGGAATTCATTTGAAATGCCTTGGGTATTTTGGGTAACTTCTGGCTTAGTAGCATTGAGTTCCCTGACGATGAACTGGGCGGTTCAGGCTTCTAAGAAAAATAATTTATCCTCAAGTGTGACTGCTTTGTGGATAACTGCATTGTTGGGTGTAGCTTTTTTGGCCGGTCAATTTATGGGCTGGATGCAGCTTGCCGAGATTGGAATATACTTCCGGGATAATCCTGCCAACTCCTTTCTAATCGTGCTTACAGGCCTGCATGGGCTTCATTTAATTGGGGGAATTATTGCGGTGGTCATTGTCTTAATTCGGTCCATTTTGTTAATCTATAAACCAGGGGAATCTTTGGGGGTGGAATTGTGCGCAACCTACTGGCATTTTATGGGGGCTTTGTGGATTTATCTTTTTTTGCTTCTTTTGTATCATTATTAATAAACCTGTATGTCAACAGAATCATTAATCACAGGAATCCAGGATCATGCCTGGGCAGGCGGTAAGGAACCTTTAAAGGCCAGTTATGGGAAGCTCATGATGTGGTTTTTCTTGGTTTCGGATGCCTTTACTTTTTCCGGTCTTTTAGTTGTTTATGGAGCTTTGCGCTTCAGTAATCCCTATTGGCCAGATCCGGATCGGGTTTTTAATGCCTTTCCGGGTTTAGGGCATGCAGATTTACCTCTGATGTTTGTCTCTTTAATGACTTTTATTCTGATCATGAGTTCTGTTACTATGGTTTTAGCTGTAGAAGCAGGTTCTCGAATGGATCGGAAAGCCGTTGAAAAATGGATGCTTTGGACCATTTTAGGAGGAGCCACCTTCCTTGCTTGTCAGGCTTGGGAATGGACGCACTTAATTGAAGATGGTACTACTATTTTCAGAAATATGTGGGGAGCGACTGCTGAGGATGGTGCTCGTACTCCAGGTCCAGTTAATTTTGGACAGTTATTTTTCTTTATTACCGGATTCCATGGTACGCATGTGCTATCCGGAGTGGTTATCAATATATTGATTTACTATCGGGTGGTTAACGGTCAGATGGACAAAACCGGTCATTATGAAATGGTCGAAAAAGTTGGGCTGTATTGGCACTTTGTAGATCTTGTATGGGTATTCGTTTTTACTTTCTTTTATCTTGTCTGACCTGAAATAATTTATACCATGGGACATCACGCAACTACTCCAGGCGAAATCGCCAAACCGAATACCAAATGGATCTGGAAAGTATTTTGGATACTTTTAGTAATCACTACTGTAGAAGTTACCTTGGCCTATATTTGGCCGGCTTCTTTATCTGTTCTGCTCCTCAATGTTATCTTTATTTCCCTAACCTTGGTGAAAGCCTTTTATATTGTAGCTGAGTTTATGCACTTAGGTCATGAAGTTAAAGCACTCGTTATGACCATTGTTTTGCCCATCCTGTTTGTGATGTGGTTGGTTGTAGCCCTCTTAGTAGATGGTACTTTTTGGCTTGATTGTAGATCTTACTTTATTCAATAAGCAATTTCATTGAAACGATTCATTTTATTTGTAACCCTAATATCTCCGGTATTGGGGTTACTTTTTTATTATACCTCCTGTCAAAATCAATACAAGCGACTGCCTATTATGGGCGAACGAGAATTGTCTGATTCAGGGGATACCCTTTATCATACTCTTCCTCCTTTTCGTTTTGTGAATCAACAGGGCGATACCATTACAGAGGCCATTGCTGAGGGTAAATTTATTGTAGCGGAATATTTTTTCACAACCTGCCAAACGATTTGCCCAATTATGGCAAATCACTTGGAGATAGTGCAGGAAGAGTTTAAAAATGATCCCTTGGTAGTAATTTTATCTCATACTGTAGATCCGGAAAATGATTCAGTCCCTGTGTTATCTGAATATGCTCAGCTTCATAAAGTCAATCCGGAAAAATGGCATCTGCTCACTGGGGATAAAAAAGCTTTGTATGATCAGGCCAGGTTTGGGTACCTTATTTCGGCTCTGACAGGGGATGGAGGTCCGGATGATTTCATTCATTCGGAGAAACTAGTTTTAATTGATAAAGACAAAAGAATTAGGGGATTTTATGATGGTACGGATACCAAAGATGTTACTCGTTTGATGCATGAAATCGAAGTATTGAAATTTGAGTACGGAGACCGGGTCAAATAGAATTTATTCTTACTGGGTTTTGTTACACTTACATGAAAGATAAAAATTTAACCCTTCCAATTACGATAGTATCCATTGCTATTCCTTTGGTCGTCGTGGTATTGTTTTATCTTAAACCGCCTGAGGTTGCCCTAGGTTTTGACTTACATATTCTCCCTACTTTCCATGCCTCACTTAATTTTAGCACTGCTTTATTGTTGATGTTGGGCTATTATTTTATTCGGAAGAACAATAAAAAAGCTCATCAGTACTCAATGATGACGGCTTTTGGCTTATCTTCTATATTTTTAATTTCTTATGTAATTTATCACACCTTTACCGAGCCTACTCGATTTGGAGGGGAAGGGTTTATTAAATTGGTGTATTATATTGTTCTGATTTCGCATATTCTGTTGGCAGCAATCGTATTGCCCATGATATTATTTTCGATTTCACATGGTTTACAGGCAAAATATGACAAGCATAAACGAATCGCCAAGTTTACCTTTCCAATTTGGTTGTATGTTGCCATTTCAGGTGTTTTGGTTTATTTATTAATCTCTCCCTATTATGTATATCATTAATCCTTCTGTTGCATGTAAGGCAATAAGAGTGCTCGTCTTGAGCTTATTTTTAAGTATTCAAACACTTTCCATTGTTGAAGCTCAATGCCCCATGTGTAAGGCTTCGGTGGAGTCTAATATAGCCAAAGGAGAAACCCAGGGAGCTGGATTAAATAAAGGAATTTTACTCTTACTGGTTGTGCCCTATTTGGCTGCGGCAACGATTGGTTTTGCCTATTATCGAAATTATCGACTGCGTAAAAAGAGACAAGCTAACATCCTCCCCTCATGAGTTTCACACCCATGGCCTCCCCTCCCTCAGTACTTGCGGCTTTAGTGGGGTGCAAATGTCCACAATGCCGAAAGGGAAATATGTTTACTAGCAAAGCTTACAACCTGAAACGATTCGGTGATATGCCTGAAAAATGCACGCATTGCGGGTTTAAATTTGAGATTGAACCAGGATTTTATTGGGGGGCAATGTATATCAGTTATGCCTTTACCGTTGCAATCGCTGTTAATGTTTCCTTGATTCTTTGGTGGTATGCCGGTAACCCTAGTATTTGGGTGTACGCAGCAGCGAATGGAGGATTGATGATATTACTCAGTCCTTTGATGCTCAGATATTCACGGGTGGTCATGTTGTACCTGTTTGGGTCGGTGTTTTTTAAACGAGAGGCCTATAATCAGATTCCAGAAAAAGAACAGTAGTAGGGAGAACTTACGCTGGGTAAACGGGGGTTTAGGGTAAACGGAAACATATTCTTAATCCTAGAGGATAATCTAAGAACAAGAAGCCACCAGATTCTGGAAGGACTGGTTAAAATTCATTTCTCAAAGGGGAAAGCTATTTCAGGTGAATCTGTTACTCAAACAACCTTGCGTAAAATTTCCTCTATCAGATTCGAATTTATGATTTCGCCTGTATAATTTCATCTTGCAAACCAGACCCAATGAGTTTTAAAAATTTGTGTTGAAGTGTTTAGGTTGTTGTATAAGGAGAGAGGATTTAGGGAGAAAGGGAGGGATAAGGAGGAGGAAATTCGGGAATCAACTTGTGATGTGTAAAGTAGCGCACGAATGGAAAGTGACAACCCTCTCAAAGAGAGTAAAACCATTTTGACTATCTTTGTATTAACAATAAATGAAACAAAGATTTTGCATAGCAACATCTATAATTGGTGGCTATTTTGACGAAGAATTCAATGAAGCTACAATAAAGTTATTTGACAGATTCGAAAATAATGAAATTATCTTTGTTGTATCCAATCTGCTTTACCTTGAATTATTAAAAGCACCACCTCAAGTTCGACAACTTTTACCTAAATACCCAGCCGACAAATTTCAAAGAGTAGAATTGACCCAGGTCGCTATGGAGTGAGCGGACCATTATATCACCGAAAAAGTGGTTGGCAAACAAGTTAAGAGGATTGTCGCCATATTGCATTAGTGACCATTTACAAGGTAGATGTTTTGGTAAATTGGAATTTTAAACATACAGTAAATCTTGACAGAATCAAGGGTTACAATTCTGTTAATATGAAACTTGGATATTCAATTATCGAAATCAGAAGCCCTAAAGACCTAGTAAATTATGGAAACGAATAAAAATGAAAAACCGTTTGATGCTGTAAAAATGATGAGAGAAATCAGAGATAAAATAAGCTCTGAAACTCAAAATATGACTTTTGAAGAATTAAAAGAGTACATCAGAAAAAAAATGGCTGATAGCCAGACCAAACTTATCGGACAATAAAATCGAAAATCGAGCACTCGGTACGGAACAGCACCTAGCCCAAAGTGTCGGAACAGCTGTTATCTCAAGCTCTGTGGCCCTATCCAGTTTTCTGCCTGACCAAAAGGAAAGTTCTTCAAAAACCGCACTTCGCAAAGCCAAAAATAATTGAATACAAGTGTCAATATAGATAAAAAGCCCATTCAAATAATAATAACATGAAGCTATCAAAACTCAGTTTAAACATATTTATTTATGGACTAATGATACCATTGACAGTTGCTCTATTGGCTGATTTAGCGATACAAATTTCTTGTAAATACTATTGGGGAAAAGAGTTGTTATTAGGCCATTCAGGTTTTAAGCTCGGGATGTGGCATTTGTGGATGACTTATACCTTAACCATTATTTATTATTTTTTTTGCGTTTTATTTAAATTATTAAAACGAAAAGCAGTAAGATATTTATTAACCGTAATTTTTATATTAGTGCCAATACTATTGTACAATAGTAGTTCTCCCTATGACATTAGAATTACAATTAGTTATGCATTATTTCATGGTACCTTTTATGTGCTTTTCTTTTCGCTTAGGTTTTTCCAAAAAAAGGTTTTATTCGAAAAAACAAAATATATAAACGGGTTGAAATTAGAACTTTTTGTCTATTTTAAAACAGAACTATTTTTGGGGGAGCAGACAAGTTGGTTAAAACAAAAAAAGCCTGCGACCGGTTTCGCAGGCTCTGAGTTGTGTTGTATTGGTTATTAGGAGGACTAGATTAACTTAATTTCCAGGCATTGATTGCCAGTTAAGGTGATATTGTTTGACCAAATAATGTTTCCATCCTGATCCTTAACTTCGTATTTGTAACTTTTTTCTTTGCTGAAGCCCAGTTTTTTGGTGGCAGAGATAGAGCCGGAGGCTCCACAATCTGGTGCTCCGTTCCAATAAACATTAGCTGCAGAAGATCCAATTACCTGGCCATCTAAATAAAAAGTTAATGAAGTAGTGCCATCTGCAACATTTCCATTGGCAGTAGATTGGCCATACCAGAATACAACTTTACCTTCATATTCACAGCTGTTGTCATTGGTTTTAGCTTTGTCGTCATAATTAATACTGTCAGGGTCTGTGCAACCGGAGCGGCGACAGCTACTCGTTAGGACCACAGTAAAAGAGAGGAGAGTGATAAAAAACAGTTTTTGCATTTTCGTTAAGATTAATAGGGTTAACTTGAGTAAATCGCTTAAATAGTTACTGAAACCGGCACTAGCTATTTAATGATTTGGTGAGAAAATTACAGTTTGAATGAAGGCTGTTTTTTTCGAATTTCCGAATCCGGGTTTTGAGTTTTCCAATTTCTTTTATGAATATCCCGATTGTTTTGGAACCGGGATCAAAATCATTTTGACGGAGTTAAATTGGGTTTCTTCCGAAAACATAAATTCTTACTATTGCTTGATTACTGGCATCTAGATATTGCTTAAATGCAAGGGGGTATTGCAACAAGCAATTAAATGCAGGCAATAATTTGAACGACAATTTTAAACAATTGCAAGAATATC
>JBEIHC010000008.1:0-45924 GCA_040381555.1 Bacteroidia bacterium | reverse complement strand
TAAGTGGATATTGGATTAATTCTGATCTGTCCCCCAACGGCTTTTAAGACTTTGATAATAGTTGAAAATTGAGGTTTGGATCCTTCGGATAATGCTTTGTACAAACTGGGCCTACTCATCCCTGTTTTTTCCGCTATTTTGGTCATGCCAATTGCCTTTGCGATATGTCCGATTGCAATAACAATTTCTGTATCATCGCCTTCTTCTAAAACGGTATTTAGATATTCGGCAATCATTTCGTTGCTGTCTAAATAGTCAGATATTTCAAATTTTGAGGTTTCCATTTTTTACTTTTTTAGTTTGTCCCAAATTTCTTTAGCTTTTTCAATGTCTTTAGGTTGTGTTGATTTATTTCCACCAATCAGCAGTATAATAATCTTTCCATCTTTTTCTTTAAAATATATTCTATAGCCATTTGCATAATTAATTTTCAATTCGCTAATTCCGTTTCCAACAGATTTACACTCTCCAAAATGTCCTTCATTTTCAAATTTTTGAAGTCTGAACAACACTTTCGCTTTGGCTCTCAGGTCATTCAGTTTTCTAAACCACTTATCAAATTCGATAGTTTTTTCTAAAGAGTACATCCTTTAAACTGTATTCACTAGGATACAAAAATACAAAAACATTTTGATGTGATAAAGGGTCAATCATTTTTTGTGGGAAGTCACGAATATATTTCTAGTGAGATAAAAAGAATTATTCACCTAAAATCTCTCTCAGCACAAATAATCCTGACACGACCTTTTGTCTATTTTAAAACAGTTCTATTTTCGGGGAGCAGACACTTTTACTCTTCTTCGTAATAATAAGAGTAGTCAATTCCCTTCCTAAACATTTCCCTGTCATTTATTTTTGCGGTGAGCGCAGTTTCGATAAGCTGCTTGATTACACTATCATCCACTGCACTAATAATCATGGCGTTCATATAATCGCGTTTGCTTATTCTGCTCCAATCCACACATTTTTTCAAGCGATTTTTCAAAATCAAGTCAAGCCATATTCTGGTACTTCTCCCATTGCCTTCCATGAACGGATGTGCCTTGTTCATTTCAACATACTTCAAGAGGATTTCTTCCAGTGTGGTTTGAGGCATGGCATCTATTTCTTGCAACTTGCTTGTTAAATCCTGGGCATACACAAAGCGATAACCGCCTTTTGAACTGTTTTTTGTTCTTATTTGGCCGGCAAAATCATACAAGCCACCAAACAAATAAGTGTGTATTTGCTGCAAACCTTTTGTGGTACCTACTTCTAATTCGTTTATTAAGTTGCTTTCAAATAGCGTGTAAGCCTTCTTCTTACTTTGCCCGTCTATGCTGGTTTCGCTATATAAAAACCAGTCCAAAAACTTAGTAGCCTTGTTGTTGGGGAAATTTTTGGATAGTTCAATAACCCCCTCGCTATCCAACAAGTCGGTTTTGTACCTTTTACCATCAGCCGCCATCAGTTTCAGTTGGGTAGTGGCACTAACCAACTGATTGTTTTCTTTTTTCAGTTTGGCTTTAAGGTATTTCCAATAGTTACGAACTTTTGTGTAATCGGGTTCTTCGTTCAACAAGCCGATAATATCCAACACGCTAAAATATCATTTGGATTGTGTATCGTCCCAAACAGCTCTTACTTCTCGGTCGTTAAAAAAGCGTATGGATAGTTTCATGTTGCACTCATTCATCTTTTTTTACTGTCCGGATAGTGTATTTTAATCCTACCGAAGCCGGGCATTTAGGTATATTCTGAATTAGGTTGACCCTCTGATTGAAGGTATTCATTCTAACCTGAAAAGAACCCCGACAAAGTTATTGGGTTTTTCTAATTGATTTTTTTTGATTTCGATGCTGTGAGTTGCACCGTGAGTTCAGTCCGGAAAAGGATGTGAGCTAGTAAGGGAAACTGAGTAGGCGGAGGGTGGATTGATTTTAACCTATTCGAATAATAAGGATTAAGAGACTAGTGTTATCTCACAAATGTGTGGAAGGGTTCCTTTGCTTTTGTATGCAAATTGTATGCAAATCAACAAATTACTGTTTTGGGGAACTCAGTGATTTGTTTAAATAACAGTGATTCCAGAAGGATTCGAACCTTCGACCTACTGCTTAGAAGGCAGTTGCTCTATCCAGCTGAGCTATGGAACCATTTGGTTCAAAAAAGGAGACCCGAAGTCTCCTTTTGTCGAGGTGGCAGGATTCGAACCTACGACCTCCTGCTCCCAAAGCAGGCGCGATACCGGGCTACGCTACACCTCGAACGGAGTGCAAAAATACAAATTTTTCCGGGATGAAGAATTTTATATTTTTACATCTCACAAATTTTTTTTCCTGAACTTCAAACTTGAAAAATTTGTTCAATCTATACTTTTAAACAGCTCAATTTATGGCATTTACCTTACCCGCTCTACCCTACGCACCTGAGGCACTAGAGCCAAACATCGACAAATTGACCATGGAAATTCACCATGGCAAACATCATCAGGCTTATGTAAATAATCTGAATGCCGCATTGGAAGGGCATTCCGACTTAGCTTCTAAGTCCATAGAAGACCTTATTCGCAACATCAACAGCCTACCGGATAGCATCCGCACAGCAGTTCGAAACAATGGGGGCGGTCACTGGAATCACTCCTTTTTCTGGAACCTGCTTAAGCCGAATGCAGGTGGGAATCCCACCGGAAAAGTGGCAGAATTGATACAACGCGATTTCGGTTCCTTTGAGGCAATGAAAGAACAGTTCAACAAAGCCGCAGCTACTCGTTTCGGTTCCGGTTGGGCTTGGCTCTGCAAAATGCCCGATGGCAAACTGGCTATCTGCTCTACCCCCAATCAGGACAATCCTTTGATGGATATCGCCGAATGTTCAGGATCCCCCATTTTAGGACTGGATGTTTGGGAACATGCCTATTACCTAAATTACCAAAATCGCCGTCCCGATTATATTTCGGCTTTTTGGAATATCGTCAACTGGGATCAGGTGAACCAAAATTTAGGTTAATCTTTTCCTTTCATATTATACATAGAAAACCGGTCGTAGTGCCGGTTTTCTTATTTTAGGGTAAACCCCGGTTTAGTGTAAACTTCGGTTTAGTGTAAACTTCAGTTTAGTGTAAACTCCGGTTTAGTGTAAACCCCGGTTTAGTGTAAACTTCAGTTTAGTGTAAACTCCGGTTTAGTGTAAACTTCGGTTTAGTGTAAACTTCGGTTTAGTGTAAACTTCGGTTTAGTGTAAACTTCAGTTTAGTGTAAACTTCAGTTTAGGGTAAACCCCTTTTTTGCCAATACTTTCTGAGTAATTTCTATTTTAGGGCTTTACTTTCCGGATGAATACTGAAAACGCTTTGGTACAAAAGCAATATCTCCTAGAAAAATTTCCAGGAAAAGGCGGTTGGACCTTTGCGCAAATCCCAGAAATACCCCCAGATCCCCATGCTCACTTTGGTTGGGTTCGGGTTAAAGGAAGTATCGATGGATTTCCGATTCAGGGGTATCATCTGATGCCTATGGGAAATGGAAGATTATTTCTCCCGCTTAAAGCGGGTATTCGGAAAAAAATCAAGAAAGAAGCAGGAGACTGGGTAGAAGTGATTCTGTATGCCGATCCGGTATCTTCAGATATTTCACCAGACTTTTTGCTGTGTTTGCAGGAGCAGCCCGAGTTGGAGAAACGCTTCTTTCATCAGCTATCCGAGGCTGAGCGAGTCTCCGCCATTCAGGAAATAAATGCCGCAACTACGGAGGAGAAACGCATAGCCCTAATGGCGCAAATCCTGAATCGTTTGGAAAATATCGGTTTACCCTAAACCGATATTATTCTTCCGGAGCAAGCGACACGGACTCGTCCCCTTCCTGATAGGGTAGCCAGGTGAGGATGAACTGAAACATTTCATCCGTCGTGCGCATGGAGCCATTTTGCTCCCGGATTTCCTGGGGCGGATCAAATGGGTTATTGGGATTCTTGGCGGTGTTATCAAATTCCCCCTCCGCAACCAGGGTATAGCCTTTGGGGATTTTGACCATCTTGGGGAAAGTATAAAAATATTGCCAGCGGAAATCCCAATCCGGAATATGAATCAGCCGTATGGTGTCGCCTTCAGGACCCAGTGCATAGCCCAAAAATCTTTTACCAATTAAATGCATGTGTGGGTTCAAGGTGAGCAGACTCATGTCTTGCGGCACTTGGTACCGACTAATAAATTTTTTTATTTTTCCGGCAGGAACCACGAGAGGAGGCTCAACGGGGCTTTGTCCTAAGGTTCCTAAAATCAATTCCTGAACCGGTCGCTTGGGTGGGGTTTTAGAGAAATAAATATGAAAGCGCGATTGATCGAAAGTGTCTTTGGGGCTTGGACCGTAGTGCATGTTCTTGATATATAGCGCCCCTTTTTCCGGGAATATATACCCGCCAATTTCTTCTGGATATTTCAGGAAAAATACCCCGGGTAAATAATTGATAACCGAGGGGCTCATCTGAGGATAGGAAAGATCATCTTGCAGTATGCCTAATTTACGATGTGTTAAGGCGGGCAGGGAAAAATAAGCTTCCTCTACTTCGTACTCGCCCTCGTATAGATTGTTTTTCTTGCCTGGTTCAAAAGACAGCAAATGCCCATTCATGTGGTGTACAGCTTGTCGATTTCCGGGAATAAATTCAATGGCCCTAACCCAGGTTTTTTGGGGTAGCTCAAAAGCAAATTTCATGGCCACAAAGTGATCCTGATTATCCCCAGGAATGAGGAAGGGTTTGGGGTTTTGAATGACAAGGTCAGGCTTACCGAGGGCGGAGTACGGAGAAAAAACAGGTGGAGGAGGGGCAAGGGTACTATCTCCTTGCAAGGCTCCGGCAGCTACCCATTGGGTGATGAGATCTATTTCTTCGGTGCTGAGTATTCTTTCATTTAGAAAATGCGAATATTCTGGATCGGCAGGCCAAGGTGGCATACGACGACTCTTGACCATTCTGGCTATGGTGCGGGCGCGTTTGGCTACATCTCGATAGGAGAGTAAGGGAAATGGCCCAGCTTCCCCTGGACGGTGGCAGACGGAACAGTTTTTATAAACGATGGGAGCAATTTCTTCGGACCAGGTGGGTGTCTTTTGTTGACAGGAACTCAGAATCGCCCAACAGCTAATTATAAATAAATTTATATACGGGATATGGGAACTCATCTTCGGTGCATAAGCTATTCAATCAGGCATCCAATTGCCTGGGTTTTTCGAAAGGGTATTTTTTCTCCCTTGCTTCTTTTTTCCAATACTTCTTTCAGATCATGAGAGGTAATCACACTGCGCTTTTTACTGAGTGCATAAGCCCAATTATCAATTCTGCCTTGATAAATTTTTTTACCGGCTGCATCCAGCACCAAGCATTCCGGAGTAACAGATGCTTGTAGTTCTTGAGTTAGGTGTTTATCCGGATCTAAGATGCAGGTAAAGCCCAGTGGGTTCTCGGTAAGATATAGTTTCATTTCTGCTACAGTATAGTTGGTACCGGGAAAAACACCAACCCAATGAAATTTATTTTTGGTAGAGTATTGAGTACTCAACAGCCGAAGCGTTGGGGCATAGCTAATACACAGGGGACATTCTGGTGCGAGGAAAATTAGAATGAGGGTTTCGCCTGTTGGGATTTGTAAAGAATGTGTTGTGCCCTCAATGGTTTTCCAGGACTTGCTCCTCCAACTTGTTTGAGCGGATAAGGGGAGTCCGGAAATAATAAATATAATTATTGATAATCCTGCCTGAATCAGGAAATTCATTTTAGTGCCGTTCTTTTCTTTCTGGAATTATCAGATGGAGGGCCTTCATTCACTGAAATATAAGGCGTTCCCTGCAATACTTTTAATTGATGCTCTAGCTGAGAAATCTTTTCTTCCTGAAGTTTAATTTTCTCCTCCAAAAGCTTCACTTTGTCGTCATAAAGAATCCGCTCCCGATCTGTTAGGGTATTGTTGTAATGATTATTTACGGTACCATTTATGCCAGAAACGGTTTTATTGTTTTGAAAGAGAAATACATTTTGCTCATCAAAATTTATTAACTCATTTAAATCAATTTGAAGCACTTTTGAGATATCTTCAAGGCGAGAGTAATTAATGTCAATTTCATCCCTTTCCATTTTACTGTAATTGGATTGGGTGATATTTAATTGAGCAGCCATTTCTTCCTGGGTAAGATTTTTAAGCTCTCTGATTTTTTTGATTTTATGTCCGATATGCATGGGATGTATTCTGTTTTGGAGTTATCACTCACTCATTTTGAAATTTCACTAAAACAGAAAGGACAAAACGACCCTACTTGGGCGGAGTGTTAGGATATACAAATATAAATTAAATATTCATTGAAATGAAGCCGAAAATAGGGGGAATGAAAATTTTAAGAAGTCCGTTTATTTCAGATGCTTCTGTTTACACACGATAGTGTATATGTCCTTCGATTTCTTTGAATGAATTGACGCCCATGAGGAAATGTCGAACCACAATCAGGCGATTTAATATCCCTGTTTCAGGCATTTTCTTGGGTCTGTCCTGAGGATAATAGTGCTTTCTTTGTTTGATTAGGTAGGGAAGGTGTTTATAGAAATCCCGATGTGACTTTAGAATAGCCCAAACAGTGGTCATTTTTCCTTGCAGGGTTGACTTGAGGATAAAAACTCCATCCAGAGAAAGACGGAGGAATAATTTGACCAAAATCTGATTAGTGGGTAGGTTGAGAAAGAGCGTCATTAGGCTATTTCTGAAGTTTAGGTAGGTTTTATGTGGATTCTCTTTTTTCAAAGTACCTCCTCCTACATGCCAAACTTTACTCTTGGGTTGGAACATGATAGTATAACCAGCATTTCGGGCCCTCCAACAGAAATCAATTTCTTCCATATGGGCGAAAAATCGTGGCTCAAACAAACCCATCGCATCCGTTACAGACTTACGAATAAGCGTACAGGCACCACTTGCCCAAGCAATTTCGCAGGGGAAATCATACTGACCTAAGTCTTCTTCTAGGTGGTCAAAAATTCTGCCCCGGCAAAAGGGATATCCCAGCCAGTCAATAAACCCCCCAGCAGCTCCGGCGTATTCGAAGTAATTTTTTTCTTTCCAAGAGAGAATTTTGGGTTGTATGGCTGCAATTTTTTCGTCGGCATCCATCATCTCCACAAGAGGTAGGAGCCAATCTGGATCTACCTCTACATCGCTATTGACCAAGGCGAAGTAATCAGTAGTAATATGTTCTAAGGCTTTGTTATTTCCGATGGTAAAGCCATGATTTTCTTGAAAATCCAGAACCTGAACTTGAGGAAATCGTGTGCGCAGTAAAGTCAGGCTTCCATCTGTAGAGCCATTGTCTGCAACAATAATTGTACAGTCCGGATAGCGTGTGGCTAATAAAGAAGGGAGAAATTTCTCTAAAAAACTCCGGCCATTCCAATTTAGAACAATGATGGATACAGAGGATTTCATCAAGGCATTCCGAATTTGCTTAGATCCATTCCCGGTATATTCGGCAATTTATCTTTCGCAATTTTGGCCATTTCTTCTTTACTTTTTTCTTCCGCTTGGTGTAATGCCAAATTCACAGCCGCAGTGATTAGGTCCTGAAGTAATTCTGGGTCGTTGCGGTCAATAATTTCCGGATCTATTTGTATGCTGCGAATGCGAACATCACAGGATGCTGTTACCTTTACCATGCCGGCACCTGACTCTGCAGTAACTAGGATGGATTTTAACTGATTCTTGGCCTCAGCCATTTCGGTTTGCAGTTTCTGCAATTTACCGAACATATCTCCGATATTGAACATACTACAAAGTTATCTAAGTTATATCAATCCGAACAGATTCAAGTTGGAATTCCTCCCCAGAGGATTGGTTGAGTAAACTTTGAGCTTTTTATTTTGGGATAGAAAATCCTGAAAATTTAAAATCTCTTCCCTTTCTTAAGCCATCCTTTATTTTTGACGGAACCATACGGACAGGGGACAGCCATCAAATCCGAAATGTTCACGGAGTTGATTCTCTAAGTATCTTTTGTAGTTTTCTTTCACATACTGAGGATGGGTACAGAAGAAAATAAAGGTTGGGTGATTGCCTTTAATCTGGGTAACAAATTTAATTTTCACTGACTTTCCTTTGACTACTGGGGGTTGGTACCGGGCTATTGCCTCCAGCATGACTTCATTGAGTTTGTGAGTAGGAATGTGTTTGCGTAGTTCATGGAAAACCTCTACCGCTTTTTCCATGGCTTTAATCACGCGTTGTTTCTCAGTAGCAGAAACAAACATAATGGGTACGCCTGATAGCGGGGCAATTGCTTCCTCGATTGTTGCTTCCCATTCTTTGACGCTTTTTTTATTAGCGGGAATCAAATCCCATTTATTTACGAGAATAATTAGCCCTTTCTTATGTTTATCGGCTAAATGGAGAATGGCAAGATCTTGCTTTTCAATTCCAAGCTGTGCATCCAATAGGAGCATGGCCACATTGCAATTTTCAACTGCCTTGATGGTTCGGATGGTCGAATAGAATTCTATATTTTCATGCACCTTGGATTTTTTTCTTAAGCCAGCAGTATCAACCAGAAAGCAATCGAGATTGAAGGCTTGATATCGAGTGTAAAGGGTGTCGCGCGTCGTTCCAGCGATGGGTGTAACGATATTCTGGGTTTTGCCCAGAAGGGCGTTGACGAAGCTGGATTTCCCCACATTGGGTTTGCCAATGAAGGCAAACTTAGGGATTTCATCCTCGTTTTCATCTGTACCGGTTTCTGGGGGTAGACCTTTGACGATTTCATCGAGCAGGTCACCTGTACCTGCGCCAGTAACGGAGGAAACAGAGAATACAGAGCCCAGTCCTAAGGCGTAGAATTCAGAGGCGAGGTATTCTCGGTCAAAATTATCCACCTTATTAGCAACCAAATAGATAGGTCTTTTGGATCGACGGAGAAAAGCTGCCACCTGTTCATCGAGGGGGAGGATTCCGGCCATAACATCCACCATAAAAATAAGCACATCTGCTTCCTGCACCGCGATTTCTACTTGCTCCCGAATGGCTTTTTCGAATAAATCAGCTGAGTCAGGCACATATCCCCCTGTATCAATTACAGAAAATCTGCGTCCGTTCCATTCTGCAACTCCATAATGCCGGTCTCTGGTAACGCCGCTGATATCATCAACAATGGCTTTTTTTTCTTCTATCAGGCGGTTAAACAGGGTAGATTTGCCCACATTGGGCCTTCCGACAATGGCTACTATTCCACTCATAACTAAATGTTGAAACCCGAAAAAATAAGTTTTGCCGGGCAATAAAAAGCAAAAGTACGCAAATCCTCGGCGATAGAGGCGAAAGGGATATAAATTTGAGACTTCAGCCTCTTAAGTTCAGCTGGTACAGCAGCTGATTCGTAATCAGCAAGTCCCGTTTCAGCAGAGTGCGTGCGGAGAACGAAAGCAAGGACCGTTTGCTGCAAACAGCGTTGGAAAGCGCGATGCGGTTTGCAGCAAACAGGAACGGAAGAGCAGAGTGAGTGCGGGGAGTGAGCGTGAGGAAAGGAGAGGATTATGAATCCCCCCGGATCAACTCATAATGCGTGCTGCGTCCTCCGGATGCAGCCTTTTTCAGGATGTTTTTTTCGATTAGATCCTGAATGTCCCGGATGGCGGTGTCTGGAGAGCATTTGGCCATTTTGGCCCATTTCGAGGTATTTAATTTTCCATCGATTCCATCTAGAAGTTTATTCAGCATCAGGCGTTGTCTTTCATTGAGAGGGGTGTGTTCATGAATTTTCCAGAAATGGGCTTTGTTCAGAATGTTTTGAACGCTTGATTCTGTTTGCAGCAAAGCCCCTTTCAGGCAGTTTAAATACCATTCCATCCATTCTGTGATATCTCCGGTACTATGTTGGACCTTTTCCAGGACGGCATAATACCGCTTACGCTCCAGGAGTATCTGACTGGACATACTATAAAAGCGGTCAATACTGTTCTCAGCACGGGTTAGTAAGAGATCGGATATTGTTCGTGCGATTCTACCATTTCCATCATCAAACGGATGAATGATGATAAACCAGAAATGGGCTATGGCTGATTTCAGCACTAAGTCTAATTTGTTTTCATTGTTGAACCAGGTAAGAAACTGATCCATTTCTGATTGAACGAATTTAGAAGCAATGGCCTTAAAATGAACTTTCTCTTTTCCCATGGCACCGGAAACAATCTGCATTTCACCGGATCTGTATCGCCCTACTTCTATGGGGTACCGTCCACTAAACCCGGTAGGAAAAAGTGCTGCATGCCAGCCAAACAAACGATCTTCGGTCAATGGTTTCTGATAATTGTGGGTAGCGTCTAGCACTATGTCTACAACGCCTTCAATCCTACGATCTGTTGAAAGTAATCCGGCTGTTTCTATTCCTAAGCGGTGGGCAATAGAAGAACGAACCTTCTCATAATTGAGAAATTCACCTTCAATTTCTGAGGATTTAACTACCTCTAAGCTGAGGCTTCTGAGGGTTGCTTCTTCTATGGCAGAGAATCCAAGGGTCTGCATCAGCCCATACAATCTTCCCTGAAGATTGCGTACCTCTCCAAACAAGGCATTTAAGGAAGATTCGTTCCAGGTAAAATTCGGCCAATTCTTATGCTGATAGATGTATTGAGGCATAGCTTCTCCTGATTATCTTGCGAATATAGGTGTTATTCTCCGTATAATTGCGGTGAATAAAGGCCTTATTCTCCGCATGGTTGTAGTGGGAACGCAGATTGTAAGGATTGGAAAATTACTCGGATGAGGTTAAGCAGGGGTTGACACCATTGAGTGGGTATCTTTTTAAGGATAATAGAAATTCTTAAACGATATTCCAATAGTCAGGTTCTTTTGCATGCTCCTTGTAGCTATGGATTGTAGTCTCGGGGATTACTCTAATTGAGGATTGCAGCAAAAGATCCTTAAAAAACAAACCCGGCGAGAAATTTCTTCAAGCCGGGCTTATCATTCACCTTTAACCAAAATTTTAAAAGATTGAAGCCTATCCGCTGCAACTAATACATCCATCCTCCATCGTACAGACCGGACCATCAAAGGTCTCTTCTGGCTGATGAACTCCGGAGGTGGGTATGACGGGCTCATTCACTAATTCGGAATGCTTCTGCACGGTAATCTGCACTGCCTGAGTAGCCGCTTGTGTGCGGAGGTAGTAAATGCCTGTTTTTAAGCCTTTCTTCCAAGCATAGAAATGCATAGAAGTTAATTTGCGATAGTCTGGCGATTCAACAAATAAATTCAAAGACTGAGATTGGCAAATAAAGGGAGCACGATCTGCAGCTTGATCGATCAGGTTTCTTTGCTTGATTTCCCAAACGGTCTTGTAAAGCTCCTTAATTTCTGCCGGAATGCCGGGAATATCTTGAATTGAACCATTTGCTCGAATGATCGTATCCTTCATTTCCGGACTCCAAATACCTAATTCAACCAAATCCCTTAAGAGATGCTTGTTTACAATGATATACTCTCCACTCAATACCCGACGGGTGTAAATATTGGAGGTATAAGGCTCGAAACACTCGTTGTTACCCAGAATCTGAGAAGTAGAAGCTGTCGGCATAGGAGCCACGAGTAAAGAATTGCGTACTCCGTGCTTCATTACTTCTTGACGCAGAGATTCCCAATCCCATAATCCAGCAGCTGGTTCTACTCCCCAAAGGTCAAACTGAAATTTACCTTGAGAGAGAGGAGAACCGGCAAATGTTTGGTAAGGTCCTTCTTCGATGGCCAAATCTTTACTGGCAGTCATAGCCGCAAAGTAGATGGTTTCGAAAATGTTTTTGTTCAGCATTTTAGCTAAATCACTCTCGAAAGGATGACGGAGCAAAATATAAGTATCTGCCAGGCCTTGAATTCCAAGACCGATTGGACGGTGACGGAGATTGGAGTTGCGAGCTTCCTCTACTGGATAGTAGTTGTTATCAATGATGCGATTTAGATTACGCGTCATTTGATAGACCACCTCATATAGTTTTTTTAGATCAAATTTTCCGTCAATCACAAATCGAGGCAGTGCAACCGAAGCCAGATTACAAACGGCCACTTCATCAGGGGAAGTGTACTCGATGATTTCAGTGCAGAGATTACTGCTTTTGATCGTTCCTAGGTTTTGCTGATTGCTCTTGCGATTAGCAGAGTCTTTATACAGCATGTAGGGAGTGCCGGTTTCGATTTGTGCATCAATAATGGCATACCAGAGTTTTTGGGCGGGTACTACCTTACGGGCACGGCCTTCTGCTTCATAGCGGGTGTAGAGCTTTTCAAATTCATCTCCCCAAGCCTCTTGTAAGCCAGGCGCTTCGTTCGGGCAGAATAAACTCCAATTTTCATTTGCCTCTACTCTTTGCATGAATAGATCGTTAATCCAAAGCGCATAGAATAAATCACGGGCTCTGAATTCATCTTTTCCGTTATTTTTTTTGAGATCTAAGAAGTCAAAAACATCGGCATGCCAAGGTTCAAGGTACATGGCAAATGCCCCTTTTCTTTTTCCTCCGCCTTGATCTACATACCGAGCGGTATCATTGAATACTCTCAGCATAGGAATAAGCCCATTGCTGGTTCCGTTGGTACCAGAGATATAGCTGCCTGTAGCCCGGATATTAGAAATGGCGAGTCCGATTCCGCCGGCACTTTGAGAAATTTTAGCTGTTTGTTTGAGTGTGTCGTAAATACCATCAATGCTATCTGACTGCATAGTGAGCAGAAAGCAAGAAGACATTTGAGCTTTGGGTGTACCTGCATTGAAGAGAGTTGGCGTGGCATGGGTAAACCAGCGCTCACTCATCAGGTGGTAGGTGGCAATTACATTTTCGATGTCTTGCTTATGAATTCCCACGGCTACCCGCATGTACATGTGCTGGGGTCTTTCCACTACTTTTCCATCAATCCGCAAGAGATAGGATTTTTCTAAGGTTTTGAAGCCAAAGAAATCAAAGCCAAAATCTCTATCATAAATGATGGTGCTATCCAACAGTTCCGCATGCTCTTCAATTACCGCCATAACATCTTCTGCGACGAGCGGCATTCTTCTTCCAGAATGTAGGTCTGTATAATTGTACAGCGCCCGCATTGTTTCGGTGAAGGATTTATGCGTGTTTTTGTGCAGATTGCTAACCGCTATTCTGGAAGCTAGGATGGCATAATCTGGGTGGGTAGCAGTTAAGGATGCAGCTGTTTCGGCTGCAAGGTTATCTAATTCGGTTGTTTGAACCCCTTCAAAGATACCATCCACCACTTTTTTGGCTACCTCAATCACAGAGACCATGGGGCTCAGGCTGTAGGAAAGCTTCTCAATGCGTGCGGTAATCTTGTCAAATTTGACTGATTCTTTTTTACCGTTTCTTTTTATAACAAACATATAATCTGATTATTTGTACCGTTTTTATTTTTTAAAAATCATCATCCAGAGAGAAGGTCTGGGGAACTGCTTCGCGGGATCTTGCCATTACTCCCGATTTTTGATAATCACCCACTCGTTTTTCGAAGAAATTTGTTTTTCCCTGCAAGGAAATCATATCCATGAAATCGAAGGGGTTGGGGGAATTGAAAATTTTGGAACATCCAAGTTCGACCAGCCAATGGTCGGCAACGAATTCAATATATTGCTTCATTAAACGAGCATTCATCCCGATAAGGTCGACCGGAAGTGATTCAGAGATAAATTCCTTCTCGATTGCAACCGCATCGGAAATAATTTCTTTCACTTGTGCTTCACTGAGTTTATGCTCCAACATATTGTACAGGATGCAAGAGAATTTACAGTGTAAACCTTCATCCCGGCTAATGAGTTCATTGCTGAAGGTGAGTCCGGGCATAAGGCCTCTTTTCTTCAACCAGAAGATGGAGCAAAAACTGCCGCTAAAGAAAATGCCCTCCACAGCAGCAAAGGCTACTAGTCTTTCGGCAAAACTTCCTTTTTCAATCCAGCGTAGCGCCCATTCTGCTTTTCTCTTTACCGCAGGGATGGTTTCAATAGCATGAAAAAGACGATTCTTTTCTGCAGGGTCTTTAATGTAAGTATCAATCAGAAGCGCATAGGTTTCCGAGTGGATATTTTCCATGGCAATTTGAAAGCCAAAGAAGCATCGGGCTTCGGGAAGTTGAACTTCCCGCATGAAGTTAATCGCGAGGTTTTCGTTTACAATACCGTCACTGGCTGCGAAGAAAGCCAGAATATGAGAAATGAAATGCCGTTCACCATCATTCAGGCTATCCCAATTGGCTAAATCAGAGCTGAGGTCTATTTCCTCGGCAGTCCAAAAGCTGGCTTCATGCATTTTGTAATAATGCCAGAGCTCATTGTGCTGAATGGGGAGCAGAACAAAGCGGTCTTTGTTCTCCTTGAGCAATAATTCGTCTTCGGCGGTACTCATATTTCTCTTTTTATTTTTTTCTCCCTGATATCCCTTCCTGTTAGGAGATAGTAAGCCTGCTGATTCATTCATTTCTCCGCCCGAAGGCATCTTTCTTCACAAATTATTCTGCTGACTACTTTCCTGACGGGGTTACTCACCCCCAAAAAGGTTAAGACAAAGTAAGGAAATGAAACCCGTATTTTCTGAACATCTTTTCCCCATCAGCGGTGGAAAATAATTTATTCTGTCTATAAATTTATATCCGCCTGATATTCCCAATTTTAGCGATGGGCAACACTAAAAATATTTATAAATGAAAAATAGTTTTTTGGCACTCCGGAGGAATTTCTTAAACGCAGGATTTAGAATAGTATAAACCAGCCGAAAGAATCCTGCTAATTTTGCCGGGATGAATTTTATAGAAGATCTCCGCTGGCGTGGAATGCTCCAGGATATAATGCCGGGCACCGAAGAATTATTCGCTCAAGGTCCCGTGACCGGATACATTGGTTTTGACCCAACAGCTGATTCCCTGCATATTGGAAGTCTGGTTCAGATTTTATTGTTAGTTCGCTTGCAGCAAGCAGGGCATAAACCGATTGCCCTGGTAGGCGGAGCAACAGGAATGGTCGGAGACCCCAGCGGCAAATCAGAGGAAAGAAACTTACTCTCTGCAGAAGATTTAGAGAAAAATGTTCTGGGTATTCAGAAACAGCTGGAACGATACCTCGATTTTTCACACCCTGTTAATCCTGCTCGACTCGTCAATAATTATGATTGGTATAAGAATTTTAATCTATTGGATTTTCTGCGTCAGGTAGGTAAACATCTGACAGTAAACTATATGATGGCTAAGGATTCTGTTACCAGACGATTGGAAACCGGTTTGTCCTACACGGAATTCTCTTACCAGCTCATTCAAGGGTATGACTTTCATTATTTACATACTCAGTATGGATGTCAGGTTCAAATGGGCGGTTCTGATCAGTGGGGGAATATTACGGCAGGTACAGAACTAATTCGAAGAATGGGAGGGGGAGAGGCCTTTGCTTTTACTATTCCACTAGTCACTAAAGCAGACGGAAGTAAATTTGGAAAAAGTGAAGCGGGGGGGAATATTTGGCTGGATTTGGATCGTACTTCTTCTTATGAATTCTATCAGTTTTGGATGAATGTAGGAGATGCTGAGGCAGAGAAGTACCTGAAGCTTTTTACCTTCAAAACTCAGGGGGAAATTGAAAGTTTGGTTCAAAAACAACTGGAAGATCCAGGGAAACGCGTCATGCAGCATTCACTTGCAGAGGATATTACTGCTTGGGTGCATGGGTCCGATGCCTTGCAAAGTGCCCAATTGGCAACAGATTTCTTATTTGGCAAAGGAGGATTTGAAAATAGATCCTTGAAGGAGCCTTGGTTTGCAGAGGTTTGCCGGGTGGTGCCAGGAGCAGCTTTAAGCCGGAGCGGGCTGGATACGGGTGTTGAGTTGGCTACTCTCCTGACGGAATCTGGTGCTGTTCCCTCAAAAAGTGAGTTCCGAAGACTTATACAGGGTGGGGGGTTAAAAATGAATTATGCCAAAGTGGAAAATCCAGATTTGCAGATTCATCCCTCTGACTTACTGGAAGAGACTTTCTTGATTATTCAAAAAGGGAAGAAAAATTATTTTGTGATACGCTTTGAATAATCTTATCCAAATCCAACAGGGTATTAGTCTTCGTTTGATTACCCCAAATTTACCTACTCTTGAAAAGGAGATTGAAGCGTTTTTAAGGATTCTGGATTAGATTAAGTTTTACTCTGAGTCAGCAATAGTCCGGGTAATTTATACCTACCTATTTGTGGGACTGTCCAACTCTTTGTGGGAATAATCCAGGGCAAAACAGGGTAGCAAGAAGCTGAATTTTCGTCTAAATCAATGACGCAAGAAACCTTTTTACGGGAGATTCAAACCTCTCATGTAGTACTACAAGATGTTATACCGTTCCTAAGTGAATTGGAAAAGAAGCAAGAGTATTCTATACAGGATTTTCAGGAGGCAATGTGAACTACTTATTTCCTGATGGATCTCAGCTTGTACCTCAGACAACCTCTGGGGCAAATAAATTACCCCAGAGGAATCATTGACTGAACCGGGAAAATGGCTTAATCCTGAATGGTAATTCGTTCAATTTTATCCCCTGCCCGAATCGCATCAATCACCTCAAGTCCTTCGGTTACTTTACCAAAGCAGGTATGATTGCGGTCCAGATGCGCAGTATTTTTTCTGCTATGGCAAACAAAGAATTGAGAACCTCCAGTGTTTCTACCGGCATGGGCCATAGATAAAACGCCTCTGTCATGGTATTGGTTTTCTCCCTCTAATTCGCATGGGATTTTGTATCCGGGTCCACCCGTTCCTGTACCTAAAGGACAGCCTCCTTGAATCACAAAATCAGGAATTACCCGATGAAAGGTAAGTCCGTCGTAAAAACCTTTCTTAGCCAGGTCGGTAAAATTTTTTACGGTGCCCGGTGCATCTTTTTCAAAAAAAGTGACCTTCATGGTCCCTTTTTCGGTAATAATTTCAGCTGTCATAGTGCAAAAGTAAAGGATTTAATGGCTTGCCGCAAGCCGGATAGTCCGGAGATAAGCATTCTTTAAATTCTCCCATTCTGGAAAATTTAATGCATCTGGTACATCCTGCACATCATGATACCAAGGAGGCCCTCCTTTGGTATAAGTAAATAAAGCAGGAATACCTGCCTGAATAAATGGATAATGATCGGAATTGGGTGCATTGGGTCTGAGCTCTACGGACATGCCCGTTGGTAAATTACTTTTTATCAGTTCTGCCAAAGCGGGGTAATCAGTTCCTGCTACAAGACAAATCCCTGCATTCCCATTCCCCATTAGGTCAAAGTTTAGCACAAACTTAATTTTCTTGTGAACCTCAGTTGGGAGATTTTCGACGAAAAACCGTGAACCTTTTAAGCCGGCTTCTTCAGCGCCAAAAGCAATGAAGAGAAGTGTACATTCCGGCTGGTTTTCCGGCTTCATGAATTCTCCGGCTAAGGCCAGTAAAAATGCTACTCCAGAAGCATTGTCATTGGCTCCTCGGAATATTGCAGTACCCTGTTTGCCTAAATGGTCATAATGTGCAGACAAGATAATTAAAGAATCAGGGTATTTTGAACCCGGAATGCCTCCAATTACATTAAAGCTGCTTACTTCTTGCACCTTTGTTTCAATATGAGCAGTAATGAATTTTACTTTTTGGGGGATGGCATCCTGTTTAATTTCAATTATGGGATAAGGTAATGCTTGAGAAGCCAATCCTGCGGTTAGTTTTTTTCTGCGAATTAAAAGCATTGAAGGACGATATAAAGCAGCCATCTCCAACTTAAAAGCCAATTCCGTTTGAGATTGAAACATTTCCCTTGTTTTTGAATCCTGCTTATAATCTTCCGGAAAGCCCATTTGAAAAATCACTGCCCGATTTCGAATTTTATTTCCTTCCCAATCTTCCCCCATACCATACTCTAGGTCTTTTACCTGATAATTACCTGTAATTCCGCCTGATAAGGGATGAAGGATGTAATCTATGCCCGGTTGCAGGTTTTTTTTATTGAGGCGCACCGAGAGTGATTCTACGAGATTTACCCGAAAGCTAAAGGGTTGAAACCAGGATGGTTTTTGCTCGATTTTTTCAGGTGACCAGGGTTCCAGGCCTAATTCGGTCAGTCGTTGTGAAATATAATTTGCTGCTAAACCGTGTCCGTTTTCCTGATATCCTCTGCCTGCCAAAGAATCAGAACAAAGAATTTGAACATCTTTTTTTGCTTGTTCCAGACTTTGAGCCAAGCAAACCGGAAAAGCGATAATTATACCAATATAAATAAGCAATGTTCGAAATCGCATATTCGAAAGTAGGGAATAAAGTACGAAACTCAAACCTCGAACTTAAAAAATCAATCTAACATATATAGAGAAATGGATGCTGTCCCTTGAGCTCCTGCAGCCAGGCAGGCAGGAATGGTTTTTTCCGTGATTCCCCCCAGAGCAAAAACGGGAATGTGAACAGAAGCGCAAATCTTGGAAAGTTTATCTAAGCCTAATGACGCTTCCCCGGGATGGCTTTTAGTTGGAAATACAGGTGAAATAAAAACATAATCAAAACCATTCCTTTCAGCATTTTTACATCCATCAGTAGAATGAGCTGAAATTCCGGCATACCCTTCGGATAAAGAAATTCCCCTTGAATTTCCACGCTTGTAATGCACTCCCTGGGTTCCATCAAACAAGGTTTGTGTAGAATGGTTGCACATAATAGCTAGATCCTGTGGTTTCGTGTAAATGATTGTACTTAGGCTAGTTTGGAAAAAATGCTCATCCTTGAGCGAGTCACGGAGTACAAACGCATCTACACCCTTTTTTAGAGCATTAGTTACCCAATTCGAACAAAAATCAGGAAGTTCTGAAGGCTTGTTTTTTAAAAAATTATAAACGGTTTGGGTGTCGAATATGGCTATTTGTCTAAATTTTGCCTTCATTCAACTCTATAATTTTGTTACGAAGGATTGTTAGTGGTCATTTTGAATAGACTTTTGTTTTTGGTCGCAAAAAACACAAAAGCTAACACTCCTGTTGTGAGTAAAATCCATACACCATTATCAACAGGAATATCTGGTCCTTCACATTCATCACAGGTATAGTCACAATCAAGCTGACCACAGGTGGATTTTTCCCCATCACAATTAAAACAGCTTTGAGCCAAAGTGGTTGAACTGAAAAAAGAAAGCCCAAGAAGGGTAATAACCCAAAAGTTTTTCCTTAGTTTATTTGATAGGATTTTCATAGTTGGAAGTGCTGTAGTATTACAGACTACAATTTTAATAAAATTTTTTGAATATTTCAGAGAAATAATCTGCAAATAATTAAAAAAACAGTAATATCTCTTGTGGCAGATTATTAAGTGTTTAATAATCGGTTAATTAGCCAATTACCGCTTGATGTTGATTTTTTCTTGTTTCTAGGAATTTCTAGTATTGAACCTGTTTTCCGAGTTTGGGAAGGATTGATAAATGGCTAATCCAGGTAAACCAATTCCTAATGCAATGAAAATTCTTATGCCATTGTATACTGAAATGTCTGGTGCTGAGGGTCAGGAGTTCGAAGTGTTGGTGCAGGTAAATTAGCAATCAATTGCTCCACAATTGGAAGCATTCTCGGTGGCATCGCAACCCGAACATTCCTGGGCCTAATTAAACTAAAGTTGAGGGAGAGGAACAGCCCCAATGCCAGTATTAGAAGTTTTTGAGTCATTTTGAGCGTCTTTCGTGCTTGAAGATATTTACCCTCATAAATCCGAGAAATCACAAAAAACAAGTTTTAATTTTTAGGTGTCTGAGCAATGAGGAGGCGGGGTGTGGGCTTCATTAATTGAAATTGTTTCAGTAAATCCAAATTAATCTACTGGAAATACTCCACTAGATTTAATAAATAAATTTAGTTTCTTCGTCGTTTTTTATGGGTTTGATAGAACCTTTTTTCTCAATTTCGGAATAGCAAATGATTCAGCAAGACCCAAAATCAAGGGAATTCCAATTTGTTTTATTTAATGAAATTCTGGACACAATTGTTGTGGCGAGAGGGGGTGAACTCCTCTCCATTACAGAGGGAGAGGGTATAAACTTTTTTTAAAACTAAGTAGACGATTTATAATGATAATACAGGGTATTTCTAAGAGTTAACTACCCACAAAAAATGGCTTAGAGCCTAAATTTACTGACTAAAACTTTGTCAACCTTAAGCTGTTTCCTACCACACTGATACTGGAGAGTGCCATAGCTGCCCCTGCCATCATAGGCCCAGGTTGGTAGCCCCATGTCGGATAGAGTACGCCGGCTGCTACCGGAATGGCAAGTACATTGTACGCGAAAGCCCAAAAGAGATTTTGATGTATGATTTTAATTGTGAATCGGGAGAGGTCAATGGCAGTGACGATTTTGTTTAAATCTCCATTTAATAAGGTCATTTGAGCTGTTTCCAAGGCAATATCACTACCCTCACTCATGGCAATGCTCACCTCTGCTGTTGCTAAGGCTGTACTGTCGTTAATCCCATCTCCCACCATGCCTGTAATCTTTCCCTCCCCTTGCAACTTTTGAATGTAGTCTGCCTTATCCTCTGGAAGCATTTTACCTTGATAATGTTGAATGCCACAGGTCCGAGCAATTTCCTGTACTGCTTCAGACTGATCCCCACTCAGTAAGTGTACCTCTATGCCTATTTTTTTTAATTTCTGTATTGCCTCAATACTTTCTGGCTTTAAAGGATCATTAAAAGCAAATAAACCATAGACTTCTTGAGCTGTACCGAACCAAACTAAACTGTTTCCTTTTGCCTTCCAAGATTCAGCCCGATCCTGCCATTCATCAGATATAGGAGTTTGATGTGCCATAAGGAAATCCTGATTGCCAATTAGCCATAGTTGACCTTGATAGTTTGCTTGAATTCCTCTGCCTGGTAGATTTTGAAAGTTTTCCAGAGGAATTCGGGCTGTTTCAGAAAACGAGCTAACCAGAGCTGCTGCTAATGGATGGGAGGACTGCGCCTCCATGCTGACCAACAAGTTGAGATTGGCTTCTGGATGAAGATGATGTTCTGTTAGGCAGGGTTTGCCTTGAGTGAGCGTTCCTGTTTTATCCAAAGCAATAGCTTGAAGCTTTCCTGCGAGTTCTAAAGAGGTGGCATCTTTTACCAAAATCCCTTGAGCTGCAGCTTTGCCCATTCCTGCAATGAGGGCAGTGGGTGTTGCTAAGCCTAAGGCACAAGGGCAGGCTACCACGAGAACCGTTAGAAAGGAAAGAAGCCCGTGTGCCCAACCTTGCTCTCCTCCCAACAAACCCCAAAGAATCCAGGTAAGGCTGGCAATGGTCAATACAGAGGGTACAAATATTCGAGCAATGCGATCGGCAATTCTTTGAACAGTTGGTTTGCTTCCTTGAGCTTCTTGCACCCGTTGGATAATTTTTGACAGAAGCGTATCCTTACCAATATGTTCTGCTCGGTACTGGATACTTCCTTGTCCATTTATCGTACCCGCCCATACTTTTGACCCTTTGGTTTTGGATGCCGGAACAGGTTCCCCATTCATGGCAGATTCATCCACAAAAGAATCCCCTTCTGTTACGATTCCGTCCACGGCAATTTGATCCCCAGGCCTTGACAGTAGGAGGTCACCAGGGAGAATAGATGCTGTTGGAAGAATTTCTTGTTGCCCCCCCTCTAAGATTCGAATAACTTCTTTGACTTGTAAGCCAATTAATTTTCGGATGACGGTTGAAGTTTTTCGTTTCGCCCTTTCTTCTAGCAGTCGCCCCAGTAAAATAAAACTGATTACTACAGCGGCAGCCTCAAAGTACAAGGGGG
Organism: Bacteroidia bacterium; assembly: GCA_040381555.1. Classification (GTDB taxonomy): domain Bacteria; phylum Bacteroidota; class Bacteroidia; order J057; family RFSG01; genus CANHCC01. The sequence continues at coordinate 24,138 of JBEIHC010000008.1, read as the reverse complement.
GGTGACCCTGATAAGCAGGTAATAAGTTGGGAACAAACAAGCTAATAAGGGAGAAGGCATAGGCCGTGCCCGTACTTAAGGCAACTAAGCTGTCCATATTGGCTGTTCCTTGCCGAGTTTGTTTCCAGGCTGTGACAAAAAACTTTCTCCCAAAATACCCAACAACTGGGGTGCAAAAAATCCAGGAAATATACCCACCTGCTTGCCAGTGCATGAAGAACATTCCCAAAATAAAAACAGGCAAAGAAAGAAGGAGAGAGAATAAAGTATCTCTTTTGAGTGTTTTCCATTCCAGAAGGCGTCGATGTTCTACTTGGCTGGTATTGCTTTCTTCTGATTCGATGAGTAGGTCATAGCCCATTCCCTGAATGGCAAGTTTCAAAATTTCAGGTTGTGTTTGACCCGGCAGATAGCTGATGCGTGCAATTTGAGAGGCATAATTTACCTCAGCATGCAACACTCCTGTCTGCTTTTTGAGGATGTCTTCTACACTGATTGCACACGCTGCACAGCTCATTTGTAGAACGGGAAATAAGCGGGTGACAGGATTGGCTTCCATAATTCAAAGGTACGCTATCTGAGAAGAGAATAACAGCGGTTAACTCAGGAGTATGGTTAGTGCTTTATTCCCAGATAGCCTAATTCATCAAAACCTTTATGAATCTCAGGAAACATCTCCTGAATTCTAGATTTTAGTTGAATTTCATAAGGCTTAAGTATGGCATGAAACTGTTCGGAAGAGAAAGATTCCAATGCAATAATTCCGGTTCTTTTGATGGTCCGATTTAAGGCATACAGAAAGCCTTCATCCTGACGATAAGCATGCAGATACTGTCGATCTTGAAAGACTTGTAGCGGCTCATGTAGAGCTTGAAACGATTGTTGAGAGAAGTTCTCCAGCCATTGAATACTTTGTGCAAAATTTGTTTGAGCAATATGGGAATAAAACTCAGATACCAATTCTTCTTCCTGAAGCTGAATGACCCTGTCTAGATAAAATTCGACAAACAAATGGGTCAGAAAGAAATACCTTTGTTCGGGCTCAGCCTGAAAGAGCTCTTTCAGAAAGGGAAGAATGTGTCTGCGCTCGGTATTGAAAAATTCAGATTCATGAAAAACTCTATCGGTGTAATAGTGGTGTAATATACCTTTGAGTAAGTAGTACTCTTCTTCCTCGTGGGCCTCAAATGAATGTTCTAACAACTTTCTATAGGGTACCCGAACTTGTCGACCTGCTAAGGGGAGTAAATCCGGAATAGCTACTCCCAAGGTAAAGTAGGGCGATATTGTTTTCCGATCAAGTGCATAATGCGTGATGAAGTTCATGGTTATAGCAGAACGGAAGCAAGGTATGAAGGTTACTGTTTGGGAAAATCCAATATTGAATAAGCAATCTGAACCGCTTCAATAAGATGTTCAACTCTAAGTATCCGTGTGCTTATCGTATTTAATCGAAATTAACCCTAATTCAGAAGAATAATCCCAAGTCTTTTATGCATGCTCAATCCGATATTACCCAGATTTTGGGAAATCTTAGAGGGAAAGTTTTATTTTCCTAACCGTTAGTGGATAGCTAAAATGGGCTCACCAAATCTTTAAATTTGGGAAGTTCTTGATCTTTATCGGATACTAGCGCATTTTCTACTTGCCAATCAATGTTCAAATCTGGATCATTCCAAAGAATTCCTCCTTCTGAAGCTTTGTCATACACTTGAGTGCATTTATAATGAAAGAGGGCAATATCCGAAAGAACAGAGAAGCCATGGGCAAACCCGGAGGGGACATAAACAAAACAGGGGTCTTCTTCACTGAGCAAGAAACTTCTACTTTCTCCATAGGTTGGGGAGTTTTTTCGAATATCCAAAACCACATCCAGCACAGTTCCTCGGATAGCCGTCACTAATTTCCCTTGATCAAAAGGGGGAGCCTGATAATGTAAGCCTCTCACAATTCCCTTGGAGGATTTAGATAAATTATCTTGCAGAAAATGCCCAGGAAGACCCAAAGCTTGGAAGGAATCCGCTCGAAAAGTTTCCATGAAAAAACCTCTGGGGTCTCGGAATACTTTTGGTTTAACTACTACCAGGCCTTGAATGCCGGTTTCCTCAACGCTGAAATTCATGCTGATTGCGGAAGTAATCTATCGTTTTTTTCAAGCCATCTTGCCGATCTACTTTGGGTTCCCAACCTAAAATTTCCCGAGCACGGGTAATATCTGGTTGACGAACTTTTGGGTCATCTTCTGGCAGGGGTTCGAAAATGATTTTACTTTTTGTATCAATATGTTTCAATACCTCTTGGGCAAATTGCAGGATAGTAATTTCAGAGGGATTCCCAATATTCACAGGCTCTGAGGTATCAGAGAGAAGCAGACGGTAAATACCTTCTACCAAGTCACTCACATAGCAGAAGGAGCGCGTTTGACTGCCATCTCCATACACGGTGAGGTCTTCGCCTCTGAGTGCTTGTCCTACGAAAGCAGGTAGGGCACGACCATCATCCAGACGCATCCGAGGGCCGTAGGTATTAAAAATTCGTATGATACGCGTTTCTACTCCATGATAGCGATGATAGGCCATTGTCATGGCTTCCATAAATCGCTTGGCTTCGTCATACACGCCCCGATATCCAATTGGGTTGACATTTCCCCAGTAATTTTCTTGTTGAGGATGCACCAAAGGGTCCCCGTAGACCTCAGAAGTACTGGCAATCAATACGCGAGCTTTTTTTGCTCTAGCTAAACCGAGGATTTTATGGGTACCCAAAGAGCCTACTTTTAGCGTCTGTATGGGAAGCTTTAAATAATCTTTAGGACTAGCAGGAGAGGCAAAGTGTAAGATATAATCTAAGTCACCGCTTACATGGGTGTATTCCGATACATCATGCTTAACAAATTGAAATTGATCGTTACCAAACAAATGCTCAATATTGCGAATGTTTCCCGTGAGGAGATTATCCATTCCGATGACTTTATATCCTTCATGGATAAAGCGGTCACAGAGGTGAGAGCCTAAGAATCCGGCAGCGCCGGTTACAAGTACAGTACCGGCCATAATTATTCTGTTATCGTTTTGCGACCCATAGAAGCATAATAAAATCCTTTACCTTTTAGGTCTTCCAGGTCATAGATATTTCTTCCGTCAAAGATGACAGGTTTTTTCAGACGCTTGCGTACTTCGTCAAAATCAGGGCTTCTGAATTCTGCCCATTCGGTGACAATAATCAACGCATCCGCATCTGTAAGGGAATCCATCATACTCTTCGCATATGAAATATTGAGGCCTGAGTAGCGCTTAACATTTTCCATTGCTTCAGGATCAAATGCCGTTACTTCGGCTCCTGCATCGAGTATGTTTTTGATAATTTTCAAAGCCGGAGCTTCGCGTATGTCATCTGTATTGGGTTTAAAGGCTAATCCCCACATTGCAAATTTCCGACCCTTAATGTCTCCCCCATAATAGGCTAAGATTTTCTGAACAATGATTTCCTTTTGGTCTTCATTCACTTCCATAACGGATTGAAGCAGGCGGAAAGGGTAATCGTACTGCTTGGAAGTTTTATATAATGCCGAAACATCTTTAGGGAAACAGGATCCACCGTATCCCACACCTGGGAACAAGAACCTTTTGCCAATGCGGGTATCAGAGCCAATACCTTTACGCACGCTGTCTACATCTGCACCAACGCGTTCACACAAGTTGGCAATTTCATTCATGAAAGTGATCTTTGTAGCCAAGAATGAGTTAGCGGCATATTTTGTCAATTCGGAACTTCTTTCATCCATAAAAATGATTGGATTTCCAGAAAGCATAAAAGGCTTATAGAGTTTATCCATAAGCTTACGCGCTCTATCAGAAGATGTCCCTACAACTACTCTTTCAGGCTTCATGAAGTCTTCAACAGCATAGCCTTCGCGCAAGAATTCTGGATTAGAAACAACATCAAATTCTACCTGAGTAGATTTGGCGACTTCTGCCCGCACTAGATCGGCTGTGCCTACAGGTACTGTACTTTTGTTTACAATTACCCGATAGTCTGTGAGTAATTTTCCAATCTCTCCGGCAACACCTAACACATATTTTAAATCAGCAGAACCATCCTCCATCGGAGGCGTAGGTAATGCCAAGAAGATAATTTCTGAGTTCTCCACAGCATCTTTCAATGAGTCGGTGAACCGAATTCTGCCTTCTTTCAAATTCCGGTCAAATACTACTTCTAGTCCGGGTTCATAAATAGGAACTTCTCCTGCCCGGAGTTTCCCTAGTTTTTCGGGATCATTGTCTACGCAAATCACATCATTACCTGATTCTGCGAAACATACTCCGGTAACCAAACCGACATATCCGGTACCAATTACTGAAACTTTCATGCTTTTACTGTTTGATGATAATATTGAAGAAATTGTTCTGCGATGTATTGTACTTGATTTTCACTCAATTCAGAATGCATGGGCAGGCTAATTACTTCTGCACTTAATTGTTCTGAAACAGGGAAATCCCCAGGCTGATATCCATAAGGAGCATAGGCTTCTTGCAGATGCAGCGGTACTGGGTAATAAATCATGGAAGGAATACCGGCCTGATCTAAAGAAGCCTTTAGGGCATCTCTCAAACCTCTGCCCCCAGTGAGTCGAAGGGTATATTGATGAAAGACATGCTTATATCCCTCGGGAGTGATGGGGGTAATGATTCCCTCAACACCCTTAAAGTGAGAATCATACCAAGCTGCTGCCTGAATTCTGTTTGCATTGTACTGATCCAAGTGTTTCAGTTTGATGTCCAATAAAGCAGCCTGAATGGCATCTAATCGGCTGTTTACACCAATAACTTCATGCAGATACCGATTGGAGGAAACTCCATGGTTACAAATTCGAAGTATATCTTTTGCTAATTGCTCATTCTGGGTAAATATCGCACCCCCATCCCCATAAGCTCCTAGGTTTTTGCTAGGGTAGAAGGAAGTAGTTCCGATATCTCCTATGACTCCTGTTTTCACGACCTTTCCGTTGGAGAAACGATATTCTGCACCAATTGCCTGAGCATTGTCTTCAATTACTGCTAATTGGTGCTTTTTGGCTATCGCCAAGATAGGCTCCATGTCAGCTGGTAAGCCAAATAAATGAACGGGCAGGATTACTTTTGTTCTGGGACTAATCTGAGCTTCTAGTTGTTTAACATCCAGATTAAATGTTTCTGGATCAACATCGACAAATACGGGTTTCAGACGAAGCAAGGCTACCACTTCTGCAGTGGCAAAATAGGTAAATGCAGGGGTAATAACCTCATCCCCAGGCTCTAGGTTTAAAGCCATCAGGGCGACCTGAAGGGCATCTGTTCCATTTGCGCAGGGGATTACAAAGGGAGCATTCAGGTAAGCTGCTAGGTTTTCTTTAAACCGATTTACAACTGGACCCCCAATATACATACCTGACTTCACTACCTCCATAATCGCAGTATCTACCTCCCCTTGAATGTGGTGGTATTGCGACAAGGTATCTACCATTTGAATTTTCATATCCGCCGGTTCTATTGTTAAGGAAAATTAGGACAATTCAGAAGGAAAAACTTTTTCAACTAAGTTTTCGGAATTCAACTGGTAATATTCCCCACTTTCCGGGCACAAAACTACATTATTATTTCTGAAATCTAAGCGAAAACCAGTCTCTGATACCCACCCTCTTTGCCGCCCCGGGTTCCCGATAATTAAGGCATATGGGGGAAAACTCTTCGTTACCACAGCCCCAGCCCCAACCAGACAATAGGCGCCTAATCGGATTCCGCACAAAATTGTGGCGTTTGCCCCAATACTTACCCCTCTTTCTAAATATGTTTCTGTGTATTGCCCTCTTCTGCTAAAACCGCTTCTGGGCGTAAGAACATTCGTAAAAACACAACTTGGCCCCAAAAACACATCGTCCTCGCAGATAACTCCCCGATAAACGGAAACATTATTCTGAATTTTTACATTATTACCCAACCTTACTCCGTCGGCGATGAACACATTCTGACCTAAAGTGCAATTTTCCCCTATCTCACTATCGGCACATACATGGCAAAAATGCCATATTTTTGTTCCCCTGCCAATCTTGCAGGGGTCATCCACTATAGTACTTGCATGCACGAAATAATCCATACCCATAAACTTGCGTTATCTTTGCCAAAATTAGCATTTCAGCAATGAAGCCGGTCTACCGTTTTTATTTATTACTCTCAGGATTATTTTTTTTACCGATAACTTCGGCTTTTGCCCAGTTTTTGAATCCAGATAGTGCACATCAAATTGTACTTTTCAACCTAGGGTATCAGGGCACTCAACCTTATGGAGATATGGCAAATCGTTTCGGATATACCAATTTGGTAGGCGGGGAAGTGGGCCTGAAACTGCGCAATAATTGGTTTTTCACAGGAGGAATGTACTTTTTGTTTGGGGCAGAAGTCAAGGAATCCGGCCACATGGATAATTTAAGGTATAATGGACGCACTATTCTGAATATTACTGGAAGTCCTGCTGAAATTCGTGTTTGGGAAAGAGGATATACTGTCCCGGTTCGAATCGGAAAAATCTTCCCTCGATTAGATCCTTTTCAGTTGAATGCCAATTCTGGACCCTTTTTTGAAATCGGCACCCAGTTTATTCAGCATAAAATTAGAATTGAAGATATTGGTAATCAAGTACCTGCGTTATCAGAAACCTTTAAACCCGGGTATGATAGATTGGTTAATGGTATTGGCATAATGCAAAGCCTCGGATATCGGGTATTTAGCACCTCTAAATTGATAAACTTTTATGTTGCGGTGGATTGCATGACAAACTTCACCGGTGAAAGAAGATCTGTGCAGTATGACCGCCCAGACTGGAAGCCAATTTCCCGGACAGATATTCTTGCGGGCGTTCGAGTAGGATGGACCATCCCAATCTATAAAGTTACCTCAAGCACGGTATATTATTACTAAAAATGGGGTCTTTGATATATCCACTGGTCCTATTTCTGTATAAATTCGCTATTCGGGTGGCCTCCTTTTTCTCCCCAAAGTCTAGAGAAAGATGGGAAGGAGCGAAATCCTGGAGGCAACAGTTAGCTGGTTTTAAAGGTAAAAAAGTCATTTGGATGCACTGCGCCTCATTAGGGGAGTTTGAGCAGGGGCGTCCTGTTTTGGAAGCCTTGCATCTGGGGTATCCAGATAGAGAAATAGTTCTCTCGTTTTACTCCCCCTCAGGGTATCGAATTCGAAAAAATTACGACAAGGTTGCCCGGGTTATTTATCTTCCTGAGGACGGTCCAAGTGTTGCTCAAGAATTTGTAACAGCCCTTCAACCCACTCTTGTTTTCTTTGTGAAGTATGATTTGTGGTTTTATTTCTTGAAAGAAATTCAAAAACGAAAAATTCCGGCCTTTCTTATTGCGGCAAAGTTCGATGCTCAGCAGAAATATTTTACGCCTCTATTACGGACATTTTATCTTAAGCTACTATCCTGCTTTACCCTTATTTTTACTCAAGACCATGATTCCTATGCGTTTTTATCTGCATTGCCAGAGTTGAAAGGAAAGGTGAAAGTAGCCGGAGATCCTAGATTTGATCGGGTAATCCAACAGGTTCAGCACCCTATTCCCTTACCTGATCTAAGTGAGTTTCTGCAAGGAGAGTTTTGTGTAATCGCAGGAAGTACCTGGCCGAAAGATGACCAGATTCTCCTTTCTGCTATTCGTGAACTAAAAGATCAACGGATAAGGTGGATTATTGCGCCTCATGAACTCAAAGAAGCTACCGTGCAGGCGTATAAACGCGCTTTCCCTTCTCAAGTAGTCCTTTTCTCTGAAATACAAAATCTTCATCCTGGCCATAGATTGCTCTTGATAGATCGTATTGGATATTTGTCTTCCTTATATCAATATGGATCTATGGCTTATATAGGCGGGGGACAGCACCACCGCATTCATAACATTCAGGAGCCTGCGGCTTGGGGGCTTCCCTTAGCATTCGGGCCAAGGTATCAGGATTTTCAAGAGGCCATTGATTTGCTGAGAATGGAGGGGGCTGCTGTAATTAATTCAGCTTCCGATTTGATGATTTATATAGAAATAATCAAAAAGCATTCAGAAAAGTCAGACCGTATTCGTAATCAGAACCGAAACTATATCCAATCCAAGGCAGGTGCTACAGGCCGCATCCTCTCTTTACTGCAGGCCGCTCACTACCTAAACTAGAATGAATCAAGAAGAAATCGGAACCATTATGCGAACCACCGGGTCCTTCTATCGGGTCAGGCTGGAGTCAGGGAAACTAATAGAATGTACTCTGAGAGGAAAGATTCGAACCCAAGAATTACGCAGTACCAATCCTGTGGCAGTGGGGGATCTGGTTTCTATTTTACCTGAGGCAGGAGATGAAACGGGAACAATCGTTTCTATTTTGCCCCGGCGAAATTATATTCTAAGAAAATCGGTAAAACTTTCGAGCCAGTTTCATATCCTGTGTTCGAATGTAGATCAAGCTGTTCTCATTGCAACGGTTGAAGAACCTTTTACGCCCTTAGGATATATAGATCGTTTTTTGGTGAGTTGCGAAGCATTTCATATTCCGGCGATTATCATTTTTAATAAAACAGATAGATTGCATTCGCCCCGATTACAAGATAAAGCGGCGGATTTTTATCGTATTTATCGGTCTTGTGGATACCCAGTGTTTCCCTTTTGTGCCACAGATCCTGAATTGGCTCCACAGGCTAGAGAGATTCTGGAAGGCAAAACAAGTTTTCTCGCTGGGCATTCCGGATCGGGAAAATCCACCTTCATCAATCTGGCAGATGCCGAGTTACATTTGAGAACCGGGCAAATATCTACCAGTACGGGTAAAGGAAAGCATACCACAACCTATGCTGAAATGTTTGAGCTTTCATTTGGTGGGTTTGTGATTGATGCCCCTGGATTCAAAGAAATGGAGCTGTATGAGTTTTCCCGACAAGAGTTGTCGCATTATTTTCCAGAAATGCGCAAGTATTTAAGTGGATGCCGTTTTAATGACTGTACCCATACGAAAGAACCTGGTTGTGCGATTCGTCAGGAAGTGCAGAATGGCAATATTTCCGAATCCCGCTATAATACCTATTTAAGTATGTTAGGTGAAATGGCTTAATTCGTATAAAAAGTACTTGTATTTGTTTCGAACGAAAGTATCCTACCCCCCGTTTATTTTGGCTAAATTGTACCTTTACAATATGAACCTGCGCTTAGTTGTCTTCTTCCTATTACTGGCTTTTACAACGGGAATCCAAGCTCAGCAAATTCAAGCCTCTTTATATTTGGGCAGGAAAGATCCAAAGCCTTGGTGGATTGAGTATTCTCCCAAGGACAAGGGCATGGTAACAGTAGGCCCGCTCTCCAAAGCATCCAGTAGATATGTGGGCTTATTTAAGTATGATGCTCAATTCGGCAAACAATGGCAGAAACAGGTTTTTGAGCAAAATGGACGCATGAGTATTGATCATGTGGCTGTATTAGGAGATAATATTGTGGTGTTTGTGGAGGAGGACTTCCCCAAAGAACTCCAGGTGGTGGTTTGGGCCTATCAATTTGACTTGAAGGGCAATCAACTGAGTGCCCGGAAAGAGGTAAACCGGGGTCCAAGACAGAAAAAAGAACGAATGGAATTGAATTACTCCCTTTCCCAAAACAAAAAGCGTCTGCTTTGTTTTCAGAAGTTGGGTAAAAAAGGAGAAAAAGAAAAACTACAATTCTTTGTTTTCGATGAAAAATTTAAGGCTCCTGTTGAAGGGGGAATCGAATTGCCTTGGCAAGCAGAGCAGTTTAATATTAAGTCTATCCGTGTTGGAAATCAGGGGTCCGTATTTGTATTGGGCAGAGTTTCTCAAGGCACTGAGGACAACACTTGGAAGCATTATATTTATCAGTATGACCCCGAACAAGGAGATGCCAAAGAAATTCTGTTGGATTTTCAGGCTTATTATGTAACTGATTTGAGTTTTAGAATTGACCGAGAAAACAATATTCTGATTGCCGGTTATTTTTCCAAAAACACCCCAGGTGCAGTTGGGGGAGTGTTTTATCAGCGGATTGATGGAGTAAGTGGCAAGTTAATCGTTGAAAATTATGAGAAATTCCCTGAAGAGTTTTTGTCTCGATACTTATCTCAGAAGCAGTTAGATAAAGGAAAGGAATTAACGGATTTTTACCTCGACAAGATTATTCCTCGTTCTGACGGCGGATTGATTGTGTTAGGGGAGCAGTATTATGTTACCTCGAATTCCTATCGGGATGTGTATGGTTTCTGGTATAATCAAACCTTTTTCCATTATGATGATGTAATAGTTACCTCTATATCAGGGGAGGGAAAAGTGGAGTGGAACTCAGTATTGTATAAGCGTCAATTGAGTGAAAGTGCAGCTCAGCTTTCCTATTTTGAGGTGGTAACGGCTGAAAATTTATTCTTTTTTTATGAATATCGAGAAAAAGAGACTGGGGTGAATGTATATTATCAGACAATTGGTATGACAGGAGCAACATCGAAGCGAATTCCACTTTTTCCAGAATACCGGACCGCGGACACTTTTTATCGTGTTTATTGTGAACAGGTTAACAATCAGGAAGCCATTTTAGTCTATTTTCAACAAAAGAAAAAAGTCTTTACAATTGTCCGTTTAGGCTTTTAATCTTCATTTTGTGTAATCAGAAGGAAGGAAAAAATTTGTGAAATGAAACTTTCAACCTAATTTAGCCTCTCCTTTCAGGCAGGGTGCCTGTAAGATTCACCAAAACTTTTAATCCTTAATTATCCAAAGCATGGAATCAACAGAAGTAAAGTTGGACTCAAAGCGTAGTATGCAATCTTGGTTCTCCCCGGTTGTCATTGTATTAACAATTGTGTTGGGCTACATTATTTACAAATTTATTCTGGGTGATGCAAGTCACTTCGAGCCTTGCCCTCCCAATGTTACAGATTGCGACCCTACAAACAATCATCCTATTCCCGGAGATTATTTTGGGATTGTGTACAAAGGAGGAGCCATCATTCCATTGGCGATTGCTCTTTTGTTAATGATTATTGTTTTCTCTATTGAGCGTTTGATTTTCCTCAGTATGTCTAAAGGAAAAGGTTCAATTGATGTATTCGTAAAGAAAATTCAATTATTACTGAACGAAAACAAAATCAAAGACGCCATTGCCCTTTGTGATGAACAGCGGGGTTCTGTTGCCAATGTAACGAAGGCTGCTTTGGTTAAGTATCACGAAATGTCCAATGAAAAATCTTTAGATCGGGAGCAAAAAATTGTAGCCATTCAAAAAGAAATCGAAGAAGCAACCACTCTGGAGCTTCCTATGATGGAGAAAAATTTGGTCATCATTGCTACCATTGTATCTATTGGTACGCTCGTAGGATTGATTGGAACGGTATTAGGGATGATTAAGGCCTTCTCGGCTCTTGCAACAGCAGGTTCTCCAGATGCGGTTGCCTTGGCAAACGGTATTTCTGAGGCACTTGTAAATACAGCCTTAGGGATTACCACCTCTACAATTGCAACGGTTGCCTATAACTACTTCACCAGCACCATCGACGGAATGACTTATAGTATTGATGAGTGCGGATTCAGTATTGTTCAGACCTTCGCTTCTCGTCATAATACAGACGGAGCTCCCCGCGCCTGATTCATCGAATCCTTTTAACTAATTGAACCATGCCAAAAAATAAAATAGCAAGGAAAAGTAGCAAGATTGACATGACCGCCATGGTGGATTTGGCATTCTTGTTATTGACCTTCTTCATGTTGGCTACAAACTTTAAAGCTGAAGAAGCTGCAAAGGTTGAAACGCCGGGTTCAGTGTCTGATACTGTTATTCCTGAAAAAGATATCATGATGATTACCGTCAATGACTCTGGTCGGGTATTTTTAGGGATTGACAATAGAGACAGCCGTGTGACGATGATTAAAAAAATAGCCAGCGTCAACAAATGGCAACTGACCGAAGATGAAGTAAAAGCATTTTCCTTGGAAACGAATTTTGGAATGTCTTTTTCAGAACTCAAGAATTGGATGAGTCTTCCTCCTGCTGAGCGCGAAAAGTTCATCCAAAAAGGTATTCCCTGTGATACGCTCATAAATGAGTTGCCACAATGGATTATGCAAGGTCGATACGCACACAAAGAAGTCAAAGAAACGGATCTTCGCTTAGTAATCAAAGCAGATAAAAACACGAAGTTTCCTGCCTTCTCCAATGTAATGGAAACCTTCCGCGAACTCAGAGTGCATAATTTTGCCCTGATTACTACGCTGGAAAATGACCCTAGAAAAACACAATAGAAAGCTTCAACCAGATTAATCAGCTTTACTCATGGCAGAACTCGATACCGGCGGTGGCGGCGGCAAACATAAAGGGGGCAAAAAACCCCGAGGTAAAAAAGCCTCTACCCGAATAGATATGACGGCAATGGTGGATCTTGCCTTCCTCCTCCTTACTTTCTTCGTACTTACAACTACCATCAGCAAGCCTAATGTGTTGCCCGTGGTAATTCCCCCAAAGGTAGATCCGAATGAAAAAGAGGAAGTAGAACCACCCAAGGTTGCAGAAAGTAAAATTCTTAACATGATTCTTGGGGCAAATGACCAGATCTATGCTTATGTGGGAATCCTCAACCCTGGCGAAGGTAAAAACCCTGAAGTACAGACTCTTTCTTTCGCACCAGATAAACTTCGCGAACTCATTCGGGAAAGGCAACAGGCTGTTAAACAACAGTTCAATGATGAAAAAGAACTAATCGTTTTGATAAAGCCGCTTTCTTCCTCTCGCTACGGCAATGTTGTGGATATTCTGGATGAAATGAATATTTCTGAGGTAAAGAAATACACCCTTGCAGAAATTAACGCATTTGAAAAGTCCGAAATTGTAAAGGTTAATGAGCCTGATAACATTATTGACGGACCAGAAAAATAAAACAATAAATAGGAAGGTCTCCTTCGTTAACAAATAAAAGAATCAGCGTATGTCACAACCCATTCTGGCCAACCTCGACGATATCGTTTTTGAGGCGCGTAATAAAGAATATGGGGCTTACATTCTCCGTAAGAAATATCCCCGTCATGTAGTGATGGCCTTCCTGTTCGGTTCCTTATTGGTTCTGTTCAGTTTGGGGTTTCCTGCCATTCTCAATTTTATTGAAGGGCTACAACCTGCAGAAGAAGAAGAAATAAAGAAAGTTACCATCGTTGAGTTGGCCGATGTGCCTATTAATGAGGAAAAACAACCAGAACTTCCTCCGGAAGAAGTGGCTCCTCCCCCCAAAAAATCGGCAATCAAATTTGTTATTCCAGAGCCAGTACCGGATGAAGAAGCCAAGCCGGATGAAACAATCGTCAATATCGATGAGATAAAAGACAAGAATGTTTCTACAGAAACAGTAGAAGGTACTGAAGATGGTTTTGACTTTGGAGAGAAAGAGGGTTCTGGAAATAAAGTTGTCGAAGCTCCAGAAGCAGAGCCTGATCCGAATGCCTTCATGGCAGTAGAAAAAGAGCCTGTACCAGTAAACATGGCTGATTTTAAAAAGAATATTGGATATCCTCCTCAGGCTAAGGAAGCCGGAATTGAAGGGAAAGTACTCTTGAAGGTATTGGTAGACAAAGAAGGAAATGTTGAAAAGCATATGGTACTAAAATCCAAACACCAATTGTTGACGGATGCCTGTGTTAACCAGCTAAGGACTTTGAAATTCACGCCGGCAATTCAAGCGGGAAAACCCACCAAATTCTGGGTGGTTGTTCCTGTGGATTTCAAACTTCAATAATCTATTTCAATCTGCCGGGTCCTTTTGGGGCTTAACTTTTACTTTCATCCTTTTCCATCCAAATGGAGAAAACTTTTATCTACCTGAGTTTCCTGATGGCCGGGGTATTTGTCCTGATGGCTTTTGGCTTGTTCTTTCTCCCTTCTGGTATATTTGAAGGATGGACCACTTCCAGTAGAGTTACTATGGGTGTGGCCATTCTGCTTTACGCCGGATTCCGGATTTTTAGAGCAAGAAAAATGCTTAAAAACTTGCAAGAAAAAAATCGTTCCCATTCCGGAATGATTGAGAAAGATGAGTAAGGTTAGACTCTTCCCTTTTCTTTTTGTTTTTTTATTGGCTGCTTGTACTTCAGATACAAACCGGGAAACCCCCACTCAAGGAAATATTCAAATTGCGGCTGACCCCTCTGTTATTCGAATCACTCAGGAGTTTGCTGACGGTTTTAATTTTCTGTATCAGAATGCCCGAGTTGAAGTTCAATCATTAAAGGAATCAGAAGCCATCAATGCTTTGTTGGATGCCCAAGTGAGCATGATTGTGATTCCTGGAGTAATACCCGCAGAACAAGAAAAAGCCCTGCGTGCACAAAATTTTACGGCTCGGTATCAACCCTTGGCTCTTGACGCACTTGCCTTAATTGTGCATCCGCAGAATTCAGACACCTTATTGTCCCCTACAATTCTCCGCCAAATTCTTTCTGGCAAAATTTCCAATTGGAATCAATTGACCCCTCAAAGTTCTAATGGAAAGATACAAATTATTTTGGATGCCGGAGGGTCCTCTTTGGCTAATTACCTTCGAGATTCTGTGATGAGAGGAGAAGGGTTTCTTTCAGAGGTTTTGGGTGCTGGTTCCAATCCTGAATTGGTGAATCAAGTTGCGAATACCCCAGGAGCTTTGGGCTTTATCGGACTGAATTGGATTAGCAGTACTAAGGATTCTTTGTCAAAAGAATTATTGAAATCAGTGCGGATTGTGAGGGTTCAAAATGAGGAGGACAAACAATTCTACTTGCCATTTCAATCTTCTGTAGGAATCGGAAAATACCCTTTTATTCGAAAAATAAATGCCATAACATTTGAGGCAAAAACAGGATTGGTCGCTGGGTTTATTGCTTTTTGTGCTGGTGAAAAAGGACAAAGAATGGTGCTCAAATCTGGATTAATGCCGGCTTACAGACCGACACGCAATATAGAACTTCGTTAAGCTTGTTCCGATGGGAAAATATTAGAACGAATGAAGGTGTTTTTATCTCTGCGCTATCAGTTCTCTGCTGTTTCAAATAAAAATTTCGATTCAAAAAATAGAAGGAAAACGATTTTCGTCATGAAGAGAATATTCGTACTAATTCTACTGATTTTAATTACGAAGAATGCGCTGTTTGCTCAAGATGCAGAAACATCGAGAGAATGGCCTCCTTCAGAAATGGAGCCCATACCACTGAACCTAGCCGATATCCGCAGAAGTATAGAGTATCCCAAAGAAGCCCGTGACCAAGGCATTCAGGGTAAGGTATTGGTGAAAGTGTTGATTGATACCTTAGGAAATCTGGAGCAATATGAGTTGGTAAATTCCGCCCACCCTCTCTTGGTTCAAGCTGTGCTAGCCAAGCTTCCAGCACTTCGATTTTCTCCTGCCAGAAAAGAGGGTCGTGCTCAAAAGTTTTGGGTAAACTTGCCCTTTCAGTTTACCCTTCAGAAAAGTGAAGAAAAGCCCATAAAGAGCAATTAATACAGATACAAAGCGTTTATTTATTCAGGCATGATATTTGTCTAAGCTGTTTCTAAAGCTGAAACTAGTAATTTAGCATCTTGATTTAACACCATTTACTTTACACCTTATGAAAATCTTCAAACTGCTGAGTTTATTTGCTCTCCTTGGGGCAAACATCCTTCAGGCACAGACCAAAGCGGACGCTGTTTCTGCAATCAACAAGCAGGAGTATCGTAAAGCTATCGAGATACTCAATAAAGTGTTGGCTGTCAACGCTAAAGATGCTGAGGCTCATTATCTTTTGGGAAAAGCGTTTTATGAAAATGAGGATTTTACGAATGCTCAGGCCAGTTATACGAAAGGAGTATCGGCAAATACCAAATATGCCCTAAACTATGTTGGATTGGGTAGGGTAAGTCAAAAAAATGAAAACATTCCAGACGCTAAGAAAAATTACGATAAGGCGCTTGAGTTGACTCTAAGCAATAATGTGGAAGTGCTTGTACAGGTTGCAGATGCTTACCTAGAAAAGGGTGCAAAAGAGGATATTGACGAAGCGGAGAAGTTATTGGTAAAAGCGAAGATATTAGACCCTAAGAATGTTACGGTTTATATCTCATTAGGGGATTTGTACTTGAAACAAAAAGTATATGAGCTCGCACTTTCAAATTATCGTAAAGCCACAGAGTTGGATAAAACTTATCTCACCGGATACCTTAGGGTGGGTCAATTGTATGTGAAAGATCAAAAGTACAATGAAGGTGCTACCGCTTTTAGGGAAGCTTTACAGCAAGATTCTTTATTCGCCCCAGCTTACCGGGAGTTAGGCGAACTCTATTACCGAGCGGAAAAATATGAAGAAGCAAAGAATAATTTACAGAAGTTTGTACGCCTTACGGGCAATGATGTTGGTGCTCGAGCCAGATACGCATCCTTTCTGTATTTATCCCAAGATTATCCGGGAGCCTTAACCGAAATTGAGAAAGTATTGAAAGATACCACCACTTTCGTAATGCTTCGGATAAAAGGGTATAGCCTGTACAAAACCAATCAGTATGATACTGCCCGTAAGGTAATGGATCAATATTTTAAGATGATTCCCGAGCAATATACCTTGGCGGAGGATTTTGAGAATTATGCCAGAATTTTAGAAAAACTACAGGAAGATTCTCTTGCTATTGGCTACTTCCGCAAAGCAATAGCTAAAGATAAGGCCAAAGCGGGATTGATTTCAGATATTGCACTTAACTATATTCGACAGAAGAAATATCCCGAAGCCATTGCAGAATACAAAGTCATATTGGCACAAAAACCCAATTCTCTTCGGAATCAATATGACCTAGGTAAAGCCTATTATTTCAATAAAGAATATGAACCCGCTTTAGCTTGTTTTAATGAAATGAAAAAAATTGAACCCGAAGTACATTTAGGCTATTTATGGGCTGGAAATGCAATTGCCAAAACAGAGGATCAAGAAAATCCGGAAGGAAAAGCTAAAGAGGATTTTCAAAAAGTAACGGAATTACTCGTTAAGCTCAATCAAACGGAGCGCTATAAAAAAGATTACATTACTGCGAATTCCTACTTGGCAGCCTTTTATTACTTAACAGGAAATTATGATGAGGCTAAGAAAAACTGTGAAGCAGTGCTTGCTTTGGACGGAAACCATGAACAATGTAAGGCTATTATGGACTTTCTAACCAAAACAAAAAAGCCTTAGTTTTTAGGTAAATCAAGAAAAATACCGGTACCTGTTGCCGGTATTTTTTTTCTTTCCATCCAGGCAGGGTTTTTGCCTAGTCAGTTTAAAAAGTGAAACACAACACAACATTACTTCTGTTTTGTTTCGTTATAGGTTTAATTGAATCAGGCACTCATCTAAAGGAAAGAATTATGATACTTATCAATCCAAGATTCCTTGCTTCCAACTTTTATTCCGCTTCCGGTTTTCTTCTGTTGTCTTTGGGCATGGCATTTATTTACTCCAGAATTTTACCTGAAACAATGAATCATTCCTATTGGCTTCATAGTTTAATGGTTGGCTTTTTGATTATCCTCAGTTTTCTTGCAGGTACCAATAGAAAGGCATAAACAGCTCTTACACTATATACAGGATTCAATACTTCCTTTGGTGTCAACTTTCATTTTGGGGATAGTCAAAAGCAAGAATTGGATATAAACGCTAAAAAAAGTGAATCTACGCCTGTGCAGAAACGATGAGTTTTTCCTTTTTTATTCAAGATTAATTTAAAATTGCCCACATTCAGCGAATTAGACATAAGACTTAAAAATCCTGTTACTTGTGCATTAGTTTTCCGGGCATTTATCTTGCTGACTGCGTAACTTTACCCTATGGATTTTTTGACAGAACTTAATGAAGCGCAGCACGCGGCTGTAACCAGTGTGGAAGGACCGAATATGATCATTGCCGGGGCCGGTTCTGGAAAAACCCGAGTTATTACTTATCGCTTGGCGTTTCTGATGCAGCAAGGGCTGGCAGATCCATTTGAATTGCTCGCCCTGACATTTACCAATAAGGCAGCAAAAGAAATGAGAGAACGGATTGAAAAAATCGTGGGTAAGGAAGCCAAAAGCATCTGGATGGGCACTTTTCACTCTATTTTCTCCCGAATACTCCGCGTACATGCCGAAAAGCTAAATTATACCAAAGACTTCACTATTTATGATTCAGATGATAGTCAGAGCTTGATTCGATCTATTATTAAAGAACTTAAGTTCGATGATAAAACGCATAAACCCAAAGCTGTACAGTCTGTTATCAGTATGGCCAAAAACAATTTGATCAATGCTGAGGAGTATGAGCAGAAATATGTAATGGATGCTCGTACAGAGGTAATTGCGAAAGTGTTTAAAGCCTATACCAACCGTTGCTTCAAAGCCAATGCAATGGACTTTGACGATTTATTGGTTAAGCCATTGGAATTGTTTGTTGCCTATCCGGAAGTCTTACACCGATATCAGCATCAGTTTCGCTACATCATGGTAGATGAGTTCCAGGATACCAACTACGCCCAATATTTGATTACGCGTAAACTGGGTGCAGTACATGAGAATATTTGTGTGGTGGGCGATGATGCCCAAAGTATTTATGCTTTCAGGGGGGCAACCATTCAGAATATTCTCAATTTCAAGCGAGATTATCCGGATGTAAAAACCCATAAGTTGGAACAAAATTATCGCTCTACTTCCGTTATTGTAAATACGGCGAATTCAATTATTGCCAACAATTTGAATCAGTTAGAAAAAACAGTTTTTACGGATAATGAAGAAGGCGAAAAAGTAAAACTGATTTCAGCTGAGAATGAGTTGGATGAAGCACGAAGAGTAGTGGACATCATTCGGGAGCAAAAGCAGGTTCAAAATTATTTTAACAAGGACTTTGCTATTCTGTATCGCACCAACTCTCAGTCTCGGAGTATGGAAGATGCCTTGCGCAAAGCTGGAATTGCCTATCGGATTTATGGTGGCTTATCTTTTTATCGTCGTAAGGAAATAAAAGATATGGTAGCTTATCTGCGAATGGCACTAAATCCGCGCGATGAGGAAGCCTTAAAGCGCATCATTAATTTTCCTGCTCGTGGTATAGGACCGACTACCATGAACCATTTATTGGCAACAGCGGCCGAATGGAAAGTATCTCTTTGGGAAGTATTGGAAAGAACGCCTCAGGCTGGATTCTCTGTAATGGCAGAAAATGCCCTATTGAGATTTGTTAATATGATTAAAGGATTTCAGGGAGCCGCACAAACGGAAACCGCATTTGAGGCTGCTTCCTATATTGCCAAAAACTCCGGATTGTTGGCAGAGTTTCATTCTGATGATTCTTTGGAGGGTAAATCCCGTTGGCAGAATGTGCAGGAGCTTCTGAATGCCATTCAGGAATTCACTCAAAATCCAGAAGACAAAACTCCGACACTGGATTCTTTCCTAGCTGAAATCGCCTTGTTTACCGACCAGGATGAGAAGGATAAAAACGAAGACCGTGATACAGTATCCTTAATGACCTTACATTCTGCGAAGGGCTTGGAGTTTTGTTCGGTATTTCTGGTAGGGGTAGAAGAAGGTTTGTTTCCCGGTGCACTCTCAATTACTTCGCGCGAGGATTTAGAGGAAGAGAGACGATTGTTTTATGTAGGTATTACTCGGGCGATGAAGAAATTACAAATTTCTTATGCGCGCACCCGAAATAGGTATGGGTCTTTCACCCATAATGAGCCCAGCCGATTTATACGAGAAATTAAACCAACCTTTTTACAGCCTATGTCAGCGGAGGTGCAAAGGACGGTCCTGCAAAAAATTGGCGCCGCACCCATTCCGCAGCGCAGACCAGGCGTTAAGGACCCTGTATTGCCTCCTGATCCAGATTTTGTTGGGGATGACCTGACTGGATTAACCGTTGGTATGCGGGTAGAGCATAACAAATTTGGAAAGGGGCTCGTTCTTCAATTGGAAGGAAATGAAGACGACAAAAAGGCGACCATCCAATTTGATAGTAAGGGAGAAAAGATTTTACTCCTTCGATACGCCAGATTGAGAATTCTAACTGAAAATTGATATTTCCGCATATTTTACCGAACTTTGATTCGTACTTAAGCAGGACGGTAAAAACCGGATTTTTCTTAACAGACAAACAGGGTGTAAATTGAATCCATCCTGCACAATATTAAAAATACTAATCTTTGTTTATTTCATGGAGTATTATCAGAAGACCTCCGAGCCAATTCAGTTAAAAGAATTTGGTCGCAACATTCAAAACATGGTCAGTTATGTACTGAGCATTGAAGATCGAGACAAACGAACGAAGTTGGCGCAGGAAATGATTCGTATCATGGCTTGCATCACACCGGCTCAAAAAGAAACAGCTGAAAATCGCGAGAAACTATGGGAGCACCTGTATCAGATTGCTGGATATAAATTGGAGGTTGATTGTCCGATACCTGAACCCCAACCGCATCCTCGCATACCGGATGAAACCGAACGGATGCCTTATTCCCGTATCAAGCCTCGCTTGAGGCAATATGGCACTTATGTGCAGCAAATGATTCAAAAAGCCTTGGAGTTAACAGATCTGGAAGAGCAACGAGCTTTGATTACAGTCACTGCTAATTATATGAAGAACCTGATTAAAGGTTCCGAGAAGGATGTCAATGTGGAGGCTGTGGTGCGTGCGCACTTAAAAGAGATGACTAAAGAAAAACTGTTGTTTGAAATCGACAGTTTGATCTTTTCAAAGGTACAGCCCCAATCCCCTAAAGCGGTTAATCAGGTATCCCGAAATACTAGTCGCCCTGGAAGTACGAATAGAAAAAACTTTGGTTCCTACCCTTCCAAACCCGGAGGAGGCTCTGGAGGAGGTGGCTTCAAAAAGAAATTTACTCGACCCGGAGGAGGCTCTGGTGGGGGCTATAGTTCTGGTGGGGGTGGCGGTAATTATGGTTCTGGCTCTGGTTCTGGCTCTGGCTCAGGAGGAGGATATAATTCAGGAGGAGGATATAACTCCGGTGGAGGCTATGGCTCAGGTGGGGGCGGAGGTAATAACCCTGGAATGAATCGCCCAAGAAGACCGAGAATATAGTTATGGCACATTTTGAAATAGAGGGTGGACATTCCTTATCTGGAGATCTGCATCCTCAGGGAGCTAAAAATGAAGCCCTTCAAATTCTGTCAGCTGTTCTGTTGACTGATCAGGAGGTGATTATCTCCAACATCCCAGCTATTGTGGATGTGTTGAAATTAATTGACCTCATCAAAAGTTTGGGTGTAACAGTCAAACAACTTAGTACAGATACCTATTCTTTTCAGGCAGATACGGTCAATTTAGATTATTTAATTTCTCCGGAATTCAAACAAAAAGGGTCCGGGCTCCGAGGTTCTATCATGATATTAGGACCCTTGCTCGCCCGATTTGGAAAAGGCTATATGCCTAAACCGGGAGGGGATAAAATTGGAAGACGCCGGCTGGATACCCACTTCATTGGATTTAGAATGTTGGGGGCTTCGTTTGAGTACGATGCACACGATGAATTTTTTCAGGTAGTTTCCAAGGGCCGCCTAAAAGGTGCTTATATGTTACTGGATGAGGCCTCAGTTACAGGTACCGCTAATATTATTATGGCAGCTGTACTAGCTGAAGGTGTTACTACTATTTACAATGCCGCTTGTGAGCCCTATATTCAGCAGCTGTGTAAAATGCTGAATCGCATGGGGGCAAAAATCTCCGGCATCGGGAGCAACCTGCTTTCGATTGAGGGCGTAGAAGTATTGGGCGGGACAAGCCATCGCATGTTGCCTGATATGATTGAGATTGGAAGCTTCATTGGTCTGGCGGCTATGACAGAGAGTGAAATCACCATTAAGAATGCCGGTATTGAACACTTGGGTCAAATCCCTTCAGTATTCGCTAAGTTGGGCATTCAGATGGAATTTCGGGGGGATGATATTTTTATTCCCAAGCAGTCGGTTTACGAAGTAGAAACTTTTATTGATGGAAGTATCTTAACTGTAGCGGATGCCATCTGGCCGGGCTTTACCCCAGATTTGCTGAGTATAGTGTTAGTCACAGCAACTCAGGCTAAAGGAACGGTGTTAATTCATCAGAAGATGTTTGAAAGCCGTCTCTTTTTTGTCGATAAATTAATTGATATGGGCGCACAGATTATTTTGTGTGATCCACATAGAGCGACAGTTATCGGCTTGGGGAGAAAACAAAAGCTAAGAGCCATCCCCATGACCAGTCCGGATATTCGTGCCGGGGTATCTCTGCTTATTGCCGCTTTATCAGCCGAAGGCACCAGCAAGATTTACAGCATCGAACAAATTGATCGAGGTTATCAAAACATCGAAGGCAGGTTGAATGCTATTGGGGCAAAGATTAAGCGGGTGGAGTAAGTAGGGGTTAAAGAGTTTACCCTAAACGGAGGCTTAACTTAGACCGGAAAAAACAACCTAATTTATTAGAAATGTAAACGGTTTATCAGAAGGGACGAACCTTCATTATAGTTCAATTACAGGCTTTTTCTGTTGTTTAAATACAGAAATTAGCGTCTAAACCAACAAGAAGTAAATTTAGATTTGGAAGTCAATTGTATAAAACTTCTACAATGATCATCTTTTACTTAGAGTAAGTCATTGCTTGAGGTAAGTCAGTGCTTAGGGTAAGTTTTTACTTAGGGTAAGTCATTACTTAGGGTAAGCTGATATCTTAGCAATCTTAAATAAAAAATCTTAACCTGAAATCATCGGGAGTAATTCACTCGAATTTATTCATGCAAAAAGTCTAATTGGGGTAATGTTAATGAATGATAACCTTATTAAAATACTGCTGATAATCCTGCATTATTATAATTGAATAAATACCTTTTGGTAAATTAGAAACATCAATGGTGGGGATATTTCCCTCTGAAAAAATATGGGTATATACGGTTTTTCCGTTTGCATCATAGAGCTTGATTTCTGTTGGGAAATCAATACTCTGTATGCCAGATATAAATAATTGATTCCTTACCGGATTAGGCCAAATAGTTAGAGTCTCCTTAGAATGGCGATTACTTTCTGTTCTACTTGTGAGAATAAGCCAATGTTCGCAAGATTCTTGAGGTTTGATATTGTATAAGCCAATTTCCGGGTCATAGTAACATTTGAATTCATAGTAAGTGGGACAAGTGGGGCCATTCTCATCGCATATATTAAGAGATGGCCAAAGATACCCGGAACCCAAGAATCCTAATCGTTCTACCATCATCCCATTATAGGCTAGTGAGGAATTGGGCGCTTGTATTATTTGCCAAAACCTGAGTGAATCACTATTAACCAATATTTTGCCAGTATTGCTGACTGTATTGTAGGTAGAACCGCATTTAAATGTTGTTGTATCCAGACCAACATCCCAGCCGTTTCCAGGAAACAGATTTAAAACAGCATATCGATAATTTTTACCTTGAACTATATTATAAAACCAAATGGTATCCTGATCTGTATGGAAGAGTAATGGATCTTCATATTTTTCCTGTAAAAGGATGTATTCGTGTATGAATGCATCCCAACCAACCATAACAGAGTAGACGGATATTACCTGATAAGATTTATTTTGAATAATTGTATCTTGTTCATATTTGAGGCGCTTGAATCCAACATTGCTTACATTCGTAAATTCATAATGCCAGGTTGCCCCAGGTTTAAAAAAGTCTTGAGCCAAAAGTAAATTTTGGGGCAAATAACATCCTATTACAATTATCCAGATGAAAATCTTCCAACCTCGTAAGGGTAATTTCTCGAAAATGCTTATGAGGATTCCAGTTGCCATAACCTATAAATTTAATCCAATGTACAAAATTTAATTAACAATACAACATTAACCCTTCGTAATTTGGAGTGCTAGAAATAAATAAGGGTTTCCTCAGAAAGTATAAATCCTTACTATTGCTGAATTACAGACATAATTGTATTCTTTGGCTCTATGCATTATTTAGGGCCTGCTCAAAAAGTAAAAGCCAATTTTGCCTCCCTGTCCGGGAAGAAATAGATTTGTAGCCACCTTAGGATTAGAGAAAAGGGTGCTTGCCCGGCCAGTTTGACCAGGTTAAGCACCATGATTATAGAGGCGACC
>JBEIHC010000007.1:0-46112 GCA_040381555.1 Bacteroidia bacterium | reverse complement strand
GGCAGCAATGATATAGCCTTTGGGCAATACATGGGCTATGAAAAGTTCAAAAAGGATGTCGAGTATGTTTCTGTTGATTCCCGATTAGATATGGATAATTCCGATTTTGGGACCAACAATCATTCTCACAATCATAAAATTTTCCTTCATAGTCCTAATTATCTGTATCATTTTTCCAACCTCGGATATCAAACCTATTTTGTTCCAGAAAGTGATCGCAACACATTAAGGTCTCTGCATTTTGAGGCCATTCGGTTGGGAGAATTAAAAGCAGATATGAATATGGCTGAACCAGTATTGCGAGATGCTGATTTAGCCTCTTTCGATATCAGTTGTGTGCGTCATGCCGATGCTCCAGGAACTAATATGCCTTCCCCTCCCGGATTTTCTGCTGAAGAAGCATGCAAATTGGCACGATATGCCGGGCTTTCTAATAAGTTGACTTCGGTTTCATTTTGTGAAGTGAACCCTATTAAAGATTTAAATGAGCAGACCAGTCACTTAACAGCCATGATGATTTGGTACTTTATTGAAGGGTTTTATAATCGAAAAAATGACCGGCCAAATGAAGATTACTCCAATGTTACAAGGCATAGAGTACAATTGAAAGGGAGTATTCCTGAAATTATATTCTATTCATCAAATACCTCCGAAAGGTGGTGGATGGAAGTGCCTTATCCTCATACCAATGAATTGAACCTGAACCGCAGGCATCTTGTATCCTGCACGGAGAAAGATTTTCTAATGGCAGTGGAAGATGAGATTCCGGATCGTTGGTGGTTGACATTTTACAAACTCAAGTAAATGGCAGAAATTCCTCCAGGTGAAATCGTAATTATTGGGGGCGGAATTGCAGGACTTTCTGCTGCCTGGTATCTATTAAAATCTGGATATTCTGTTCGAATTATTGAAAAAGCAGCTTGTGGGCAGGGGAGTAGTAAGTTAGCAGCGGGTATGCTGGCCCCTATTCATGAATTGGAATTCACAGAGTTGGATATTTTGCAGGCAGGGTTGGAAAGCATACAACTTTATTCTGAATGGGAAAAAGAGTTAGGGGATATTGGTCTCAATCGCACGGGAACGCTTGAAATTGCTTCTGGTCAGGAGGATGTTCCTTATCTAAAACGACAATTTGAATTTCAGCAGCAACAAGGGTTGGAAGTGCACTGGCTCGATCAGGCAGCTTTGAGGGAAAAAGAACCTATGCTTGCCGGCACTGTTCCCTGCGGAATTTTTGCCCCTGGCGATATTCAAGTTGAGAATCGATTATTGCTGGAGGTTCTTCAACAGAAAATTATTTTGATGGGAGGAGTCATTCAGGACCATACCCAATTTGAATCTTGGGATGAAGCCGATCAACTTGTTTGGGTACGAAATACAGATACAACATTACAGGCTATACCTGCTTCTGCTTTGGTTTTTGCTATGGGAGCAAGCCCTAAACCCCTTGATTCCCATCCTGAAATTATACCCGTTAAGGGGGAAATGATTGCTTTAGAAAAAAAGGATTCCTTTCCTCTGAAACACATTATCCGAATTCGCAATCGAAGGTTGGGCAATGCCTATGTGGTGCCCAAAAGATTCAGTATTCTGGCCGGATCCACCTCAGAGCACATGGGATATATGCAGGAAAATACATTTGGAGGATTATTCGATATACTTCGGAAATGTTATCAAGTACTTCCCGGACTATATGAGTTGAGCATTCAGGAAATATATTCAGGGCTGCGTCCTGCTAGCGATGATCATTTACCTCAGATTCGGGAAATTGGACCCGGTCCTGTATATTGTCTAAATGGCCTATATCGTCATGGCATTCTGCTGGGACCTTGGGCTGGGAAGAAATTATCTGAAATAGTGAATACTAAATTAATAGATAAAAAAAACTTCTTTCCGGATATTTAATACACCTTATGTGTAATTTTGTTTCAAAATAAATTGAAAGTCGAATCCGGCTAACAATTCCTTACCTATTCATGAAAATGAAACATTCGATAGAGCAAGCCCTTACCCAAAGAATTTTGGTGCTGGATGGAGCCATGGGTACCATGATTCAAAGATATAACTTGAGTGACGAAGATTATAGAGGAGAAAGATTCAAGGATTTTCCTCATGACCTCAAGGGAAATAATGATTTGCTTTCCCTTACTCGTCCGGATATTATTCATGCCATCCACAGAGAATACCTAGAGGCGGGTGCAGACATTATTGAAACCAATACATTTTCAGACACCAGCATTGCCATGGCAGATTATCACATGGAAGACTTGGTGTATGAGCTCAATTTTGAATCTGCAAAACTGGCCAAAAAGGCAACAGAAGAATTCACCCTTCTCAATCCGGCAAAACCTCGCTTTGTGGCTGGTTCTATTGGCCCTACTAATCGCACGGCTTCTATTTCTCCTGATGTAAATAACCCGGGTTATCGGGCAATTTATTTTGATCAACTTGTTGAAGCTTATACCGAACAAATTCGGGGATTAATGGATGGGGGCGTTGATTTGTTACTCATTGAAACCGTCTTTGATACCCTTAATTGCAAGGCCGCCTTGTTTGCCGCTGACAGTTATTTTCACACTACAGGCAAACGGATTCCTATTATGGTATCCGGTACTATTACCGATGCATCTGGTAGAACCTTATCAGGACAAACAACGGAGGCCTTTTATAATTCTATTGCACACATCCCTCTGTTAAGTATAGGCTTGAATTGTGCACTTGGAGCACGAGAACTGCGCCCATATGTACAGGAGATTTCCCGGATATCTGAATTCTTTGTTTGCATTTATCCCAATGCGGGATTGCCTAATGCCTTTGGAGGATATGATGAAAGTCCAGAATCCATGGGCACGGACATAGAAGACTTTTTAAAAGAAGGCTTCATTAATATAATTGGGGGTTGCTGTGGAACTACACCGGATCATATTCGAAAAATGGCCGAGTTAGCAGCTAAATATCCTCCAAGAATTCCAGCTAAGCCAGAACCCCTGCCACGCTATGCTGGGCTGGAGCCACTCACTATTTATAAAGAATCAAATTTTGTCAATGTAGGCGAACGAACCAATGTAACCGGTTCTAAAGCATTTGCCCGGTTGATTTTAGAAAACAAATATGAAGACGCCCTTTCAGTAGCCTTATCCCAGGTGGAAGGAGGAGCTCAGATTATTGATGTGAATATGGATGAAGGGATGCTGGACTCAGTAGATGCCATGCATAAATTCCTTAATCTCATCGCCTCTGAGCCAGATATCGCCAAACTGCCTATTATGATTGATTCCTCTAAATGGGAAGTCATTGAAGCAGGAATGAAATGCGTACAAGGCAAAGGGATTGTCAACTCCATCTCCCTCAAAGAAGGTGAAGATAAATTCAGAGAGCAGGCGAGAAAGGTTCGAAGATATGGATTTGCCGTAATTGTAATGGCATTTGATGAAACCGGACAGGCTGATTCTTACGAACGCAGAATTCAAATATGCCAAAGAGCTTATGATATTTTGACCAAAGAAATTGGATTCCCTCCACAGGATATCATCTTTGACCCCAATATTTTAACTGTTGCCACAGGGATTGAAGAGCATAATAATTATGCTGTAGACTTTATTAATGCCACTCGTTGGATTAAAGCTAATTTACCGGGTGCATTAGTTAGTGGAGGGGTCAGTAATATTTCATTTTCATTCCGGGGAAATAATCTGGTACGGGAGGCGATGCACTCTGCCTTTCTGTATCATGCTATTCGTGCCGGATTGGATATGGGCATTGTGAATGCTGGGATGATTGAAGTATATGAAAACATCCCGAAAGAATTACTGGAAAAGGTAGAGGATGTATTGCTGAATCGCAGACCGGATGCCACGGAAATCCTGGTTGAATATGCAGAAACCATAAAATCAAAAGGGAAGGAATTTGAGCGGGATGAAACTTGGAGAACTTTACCTGTAAAAGAAAGACTTACGCATGCATTGGTAAAAGGCCTGGTCGAATATATAGACCAAGATACAGAAGAGTGCCGACTCTTGTATTCAAAACCTCTCGAAGTAATTGAAGGGCCTTTGATGGATGGGATGAATATTGTGGGGGATTTATTTGGGGAAGGGAAAATGTTTTTACCTCAGGTGGTAAAAAGTGCCCGGGTAATGAAAAAAGCCGTTGCCTATCTTATGCCTTATCTTGAGGCAGATAAATCAGCAGGCAGTTCCAGTTCTGCTGGGAAAATTCTTATGGCTACCGTGAAAGGGGATGTACATGATATCGGAAAAAATATTGTAGGCGTTGTACTCGGTTGCAACAACTATGAGGTGGATGATATGGGGGTTATGGTACATGCGCAGAAAATTTTAGACCGTGCGAAAGAAATTCAGGCTGACATAATTGGCTTAAGTGGATTGATTACGCCCTCTTTGGATGAAATGGTACATGTGGCCAAAGAGATGGAAAGACAAGGATTTAAAATTCCTTTGTTAATTGGAGGAGCCACTACTTCTAGGATCCACACTGCCGTGAAAATTGCGCCCCATTATTCCGGACCAGTAGTGCATGTATTGGATGCCTCGAGAAGTGTACCTGTTGCAGGTAGCTTAATTAGCTTGGATCATCAAGGTGCTTTTTTCGATTCAATAAAGGCGGAATATGCCCAACTTCGTGCAGATCACCTAAGAAGAAATCAAGCCAAAGAATATATCCCTGTTGCGGATGCACGAACCAATGGTATGAAGATTAATTGGGAAACAAGCAAGCCGGTTAAACCAACATTTTTGGGTACCAAAGTGTTTGAAAATTATCCCTTGGAGGAGCTAGTGCCCTATATTGATTGGACGCCGTTCTTTCAAACTTGGGAGCTGGCAGGTCGTTTCCCTAAAATCTTAGAAGACCCCATTGTAGGAAAAGAAGCCGTTAAATTATACGAGGATGCACAGCGCTTGCTGAATGACCTGGTTTCGAATAAATCTTTACAAGCCAATGCCGTGATCGGATTCTTCCCAGCGAACCGTGAGCATGAGGAGGATGTTACTTTATATAAATTTGATTCTGCGGGAAATGTGGACCGGAATAGCCCCCTCACTGTCTTGCACAATTTGCGTCAGCAGGGGCAAAAGGGCGGGGGAGTGGTCAATTTGAGTTTAGGTGATTTTATTGCACCTAAATCGAGTGGTAAGGAAGATTACATAGGTGCATTTGCCGTTACGGCAGGTATTGGGTTGGATGAGATCGTGAAGAAGTTTGAGGCAGATCATGATGATTATAATAGCATTATGGCAAAAGCTCTGGCAGATCGGTTGGCAGAAGCATTTGCGGAGCGTATGCATGAGCGGGTGCGGAAAGAATTCTGGGCTTATGCACCTGACGAATCTTTAGATGCCGAAGCTTTAATTAGGGAATCCTATCCTGGAATTCGCCCAGCTCCGGGTTATCCTGCCTGCCCCGATCATACTGAAAAGGTGACTCTTTTTGACTTGTTGGATGTTACAGCCCAGGCAGGGATAGCGTTAACCGAAAGTATGGCCATGATGCCCGCTGCTGCCGTTAGTGGTTGGTACTTTGCCCATCCAGAAGCAAAATATTTTGGCTTGGGGAAAATTGCTAAAGATCAGGTAGAAGATTATAGCCGCCGCAAAGGATGGTCACTTGAATTGGCAGAGAGATGGTTGAGTTCCAACTTGGCCTACGATTAAGCCCCGGTTAGATGCTCCCTCTTATTTAATTTGTCCGCATGAGTTTCGTTCACAAATCTCTATATTTGTCTTATGGAAGAAAATAACGCCCCCAATCAACTCAATATCGAATTGTCAGAAGAAATTGCTGAAGGAATTTATGCGAACTTGGCCATTATCTCACATTCAAATGCTGAATTTGTGTTAGATTTTATTCGAGTACTACCTGGTGTGCCTAAGGCAAAAGTGAAATCCCGTATTGTAATGACACCGCAACATGCGAAAAGATTGCTGATGGCATTAGGAGATAATATTGCAAAATATGAAGCCCACTTTGGCAATATCCCGATTGAAGAAGGGGTTCAAGGAATGCCCTTTAATTTCGGCGGTCCTACTGCAATGGCTTAATTGGATTTGAAATGAGTAAAACAGTTTTAGTTACTGGCAGCAATGGATTGCTGGGACAAAAAATTATCCAAAAATTAATTGCTCGGACAGGAGTTACATTAATTGCCTGTGATTTGGGAGATAATTTAAATCCGGTGCAGGAAGGGTATGAATATTTAGAATTGGATTTAACTCAAAATGCAAGGGTTGAAAATGTATTTCGAAGGATAAAACCGAGTGCGGTGATACATGCGGCCGCTATGACCCATGTCGATCAATGCGAAAAAAATCAGGATGCATGTCAGAAAATTAATGTAGAAGCGACTGAAACTTTAAGCAAATTATGTGAGGAGTTTGGTGCGTTTATGATTTTTGTTTCCACCGATTTTATTTTTGATGGAAAATCAGGTCCTTATAGGGAAGACGATATTCCCAATCCGATTTCTGTTTATGGGAAATCTAAACTAGCAGCCGAAACAATCGTTCGTTCAGTCAAAACCCCATGGGCAATTGTTCGAACCGTTCTCCTCTATGGGCATGTCCCTGGATTAAGTCGAACGAATATAGTGCTTTGGGTAAAGAAATCTTTAGAAGAGGGCAAAAAAATTCAGGTCGTGAATGATCAGGAAAGAACTCCTACTTTGGCAGAAGATTTAGCCGACGGAATTATTTCACTTCTCATGCGGGAGAAGCAAGGCGTATATCATATTTCTGGAGCAGAGCAAATGCGCATTATCGACATCGCTCGCACTGTTGCCGATTATTGGAAATTAGATGCTTCTCTAATAGAGGAAACAGACTCGATAACCATTGCTCAACCCGCCAATCGCCCTCCCATTACGGGTTTTATCATTCTGAGAGCACAAACAGAATTAGGCTATAAACCCCATTCCTTAAAAGCAGGTTTGGAAGTGTTGGATCGTCAATTGAGGGAGAGTTAATTTAAGTAGGGTTTCCTCTCAATTATAAATACTCTTCACTATTTTTTAACTTCAGGCATATAGGCTGATGCTTAAATTCAAGGAGTTATTTCCTGAATCACTAGAGCGCTTATACTATTTTATTGACAATTTTTTAAAATCTTTAGATTCTCTAATCTCCGTTTAGGGTAAACCTCCGTTTAGGGTAAACAGAAAACCCTATTTAAACTTATACAATATCGCCACTTCTCCAGTAAAAAAAGCACGGGTAAAATTCTTAAAACCCGCTAACCCACATTGTATACTGATCCCAAAAGGGGAAACATTTCGGTCTGGATTAAAATATTCTAAACCCAGACCTATTCCATTATTGAAAAATCGTTGTTTTTCTGTTCGGGCAGGAGTATAGTCCACAACATAACTTACAAATCCCATCGGGTCTTGTTTGTACACATACGCATAAGTACCGCTGAAATATTCTGTATAGCTAATAAAATGATTTCCCTGATAGGCAAAGAAATTGGTACTTTCTGTTTTTCTCAATGAATACATAAACGAAATTGCCGCACTATAAATCTCTGTTTTTCCGGTACTGATTGGCGTAAAACATGCCTGGGCTCCCCATCTATTTGCCCATATGCGATAGGCAGGCCCAAGGCCAACTATTCCGCCTGCTGCCAGGCCTATTTCATGGCGTAACTCTATTTTATGGACAGGGGATTTTTCTACCTCATGATCCTGTTGGGCTGATACAGTCTGGATTACACCCATTAAAAACAGAAGTAATAATAAGAATTTATAGAATACAGACATCGTGATTTAGGATAGTTTGTAGAACGAATATCGGTATTATTTTAATTATATTCAAATTTATATTGGAATGAAATAAACCTATCCATTAGGGCAATTATAGAAAAAATGTAAGTAAATATATTTAGTATTTAATCTGCTAAAAAATCTGAACCTTTTGGGGCATATTCTTCCTAATTTTATTTATTATTTCGAGAAAAGAATACCGATAGGGCAGGATGGAAAGCTGCTGTCTGCTTTGTTGAATCAAAGGTTCCAACGCAGAAATATCTTCTACAACTTGTGCGTATTTCATACTGCCTGCTAATTTCCAGAGCACACTCTTTAATCGAAGCATCCATTTATACCAGAGTAAATACATGCCTTCTAAATGAATTAAATGCAGAATCGCTTTATTTCTTCTGGAGATTCTAAGCACTTTTTCTTTACCCTGTTTTTTAATGGTTTCGGAATTGGGGTGATAGCAAATGGCTGTTGATTCAAATAAACACTTCCATCCTGCCCTCCAGGCTCGAATACCCAAGTCCACATCCTCACAATAATAAGGATTGAATATTTGATTGAATCCATTTAACTGTAGTAAGTACGATTTTCGAACCAGTGCATTGGCACCACTTAAAAATAGAGTAGGCCAACTTCCTTTTTCTTGTGTCGCATAATTTAAAGTGGATCCAATTTTCCCTCCTCTGAAGGATGGATATTTAGCCGTGTCCTGAATCTGAGTGCCATCCATGCTACTGATTGTCCCCATCACCCCAAAAACTTCCAGATCTTCAAATAGGGAAATCTGTGCATCAAAATAGGTTGCAGTTAGCTGTACATCGGAATTTAAAATCAGAATTAAGTCGCCCGAACATTCCGAAATGCCCCGATTTACCGCACCCGCAAATCCGGTATTCACTTCTGTACTGACACACTTTACTTCTGGGAATTGTTGCTTTAAAAACAATAAGGAATCATCGGCCGATGCATCATCGCTTACGATGATTTCAGAAAATAAAAAAGGATAATTATGAAGTGCTGTATATACAGAAGGCAGGTTTTCCTCCAGTAATTTTTTACCGTTGTAATTGGGGATTAAAACGGAAATGCTGTGCTGCATACAATCGAAAAAAATCGGAATGAGCATAAGCTCATTCCGAAATTCTGATTTTTATCGATTAATTCAATACGGTTTTATACCGAACTTCTTTGTAAGAAGAATTATTGGAGTGATCAAATGCCTTTACTTTCAAGGTATAGTATTTTTCATTGATCAAGTCAGATCTTCTGAGTACTAAAGTCAAATTCATGTTTTCAATCGCTCCACTTAAGTTGCTATTGGAAAGTTGATAAATAACTTCTTCTGATCCTTCTTCATGAAATTCAACCAGGTATCCCTTCAGATTCCCGGTAGATCCTCCATTCCCTGCATCCGTTAACTGTCCTATGATCCGCACCTGTACGGTATCTTGAGCAGTAGGAAATGCGGTAAATATTTCATTTGCAGAAAAATTTGGATAGACAGGGGTAACCAAAGGAGCCACTGTATCTGAAGGGTTCGTAATGTTTAAATCTACTTCAACAAAATTGGCTTCATTTCCTGCCTTATCTACTGCCGAAACAATAAAATGGTAGGAACCAGCTGCAGCAGTTGTGGGACTCGGAATAAACAACCTTTGTTCAGAATTTACGCCAGTAATGTTTACCGTTTTGCTGTATTCAAAAAATGGAGCAATTTCACTATTCTTTCCATGGGTATGTCCATCACTCGAGCTGTGGATTTCCACCCGATATTGAGATAATTCCCGATTGTCCGTAAACCAAGCATAGAAAGAAATAGTATCTCCACCTGTGTAAGAGGTGTTCATGGAGGGTGATACGACTGAAATACCGGGTTTACTTACATCGGCAGAAGGAGCCTGACCTGGGCAATCTGCACATTCTTTGTTACAGGCCGTGAAAATCCCGAATGAAAGGGATACCATCAATACAGTGAATAAGTTGAATAATTTCATTTTGTGTTTTGTGATACGAAATTAAAGAATTACTCAGAATAATTCTTCATTTTGCGAATAAAACACACTTTACTTCTCGCCTTTAAGCTAGAACCTATAGTGAATAGCCCCCTTTTCAGGAAACTAAACACTATAGATTCTACCTAAACATCGACATGTTTTTTTAATCTCTACTCAGAGTTGTACTGTTCATTTATCTAGCCAAAGGATAGAGTATAAGGCCATTTATCTGAACTTCTTTCCTAATCTGATTCAATTAATCCATGTGAACATGGTATTTTACTTCTCGTTCGCTTCTGTTGTTTTTATGGTCAATGGCTACCACTTTAAGGTGGTATTCCCCATGATTTTCAAGGTCAGCTCTTCTCAATACCAGGGTAAGGTTTAAATTATGAATACTTCCGGCAAGGTTAAGATTGCTGATTTTATAAATAGGTTGTCCATGTCCTTCTTCCCCCGTTTTATGCACATGAATTCCTGCCTTTTCAAATACGATTTCATAGCCATATAATTCCCCTGGGGTTGTTCCATCTTTGGTATCAGTCAAGGTACCTACAATACCTACTTGCAGCGTATCCTGACCAACAGCAAAATCAGCTTCAATTTCAGGTGCGGCAACATTTGGATGAGTTAGGGTTACAGTTGGCGGCATGGTGTCCTCAGGATTTAACAGATACCAGTCTACATCTTGAAAATCAGCTTCATTCCCAGCTTTATCTATTGCAGTGATAATCAGATGGTATTTTCCAGCTGCAGATTCAGCCGGGATTGGGATTGCCACAGTCTGTTCAGACAGAACACCGGTCAGGGCAATGATGCTTTGATATTCAAACATTGGAGCAATGCCGCTGTTTTTTCCATGTGTATGCCCATCATTTGAATTGTGAATGTCTATTTTGTATTGCCCAAGTTCCCGATCATCTGTAAACCGTGCACGGAAGAAAAGTGTATCTCCCCCGGTTAGTGTGGATTCGTTTACCGGATTCTGAACAGTAATGACGGGTTTGGTAACATCAGAAGAAGGGGCCTGACCCGGGCAATCCTCACATTCTTTATTGCAAGCTGTAATGAGCACTAAGCTAAGTGCTAAAGTGAAGAAGAAAATTATTCTTGAAAATTTCATGATTTTAAAAGTTTAAGTTAACTGAACAAATTGTTTTAATCCCCTTTGGTAGATTCTCGAAAATCACCCTTCAGGGGAATAGAAAGGGTGAAAATCATATTCCGGCCCGGTTCCGGAATTTCTAGCTGCCGATATCTGCTCAGATGATTCAGATACGCTCGGTTTGTGAGATTCTGCACTTGAACTAGGAATCGGAATTCCTGCCCAGCAACAGAAAAATGTATCCCTCCGGATAAATGGTATAAGCTGTACCCAGGAGTGGGACGCTCATTTCGATCGGTTTGAACCTGATCGGCAAATGCATGGAAGGTTAGGCTACCAAACAATCGTCGAAGGAATTTCTGATCAAAACTCTTGTCCCATTGCAATTCCAAGGAAGCATTCCCCGGAGGAATAAAGGGTAATGGAATATGAGTATAACTATTTAACCCATTGACATACTCAAAAACAGAGTGAATACTCCAATTTTTAGTAAGTGCCCATTCGATTTCAGATTCTCCGCCCCAAAACCGAGCAGGGGATTGCTGATAGCGATAAATCTGCCCGGATTCCGGAAGCGTGGAAAATTGTCCGCTTGGGCTTAGGTAAATATAGTTGGTGAAATAACTGAAGAAAGGAGTAAAAGAAATCCTCACTTTTCTTTGCTTCCATTCCGTCATTCCATCCACCTGAAATCCCCTTTCCGGATCCAGATAGGAGTCACCCTGTACATGCCGAAATGTACCATGATGCACTCCATTCGAGGCCAATTCAGCCACCGTCGGAAAACGAAAATCAGAACTCATGTTTAATTTAAAAGACCATTCCTCCGAAGTTTTCCAGGCCATGCCGGCAGACCCAGAAAGATTGGCGAATAATCGATTACTGGCTCGATTACGCAGTAGAGTATCCTGTACCAAGCCTGTCCGACTCAAAACCAAAGTCTTGGTTTCAGTAATTCGAACATTTCCCCCATCATAGCGCAGTCCTCCATTTATGACCCAATCGGGATGAAGTTTCAACTGAATAAGAGAAAATGCACCCATCGTTGCAGATTGGTACTCGGGTAAAAGATGTTCAAATCCCGCTTTCCGATTACTTTGGTATTGACCCGATACCCCACTAATCAAGGAAATGCCTGAGTTGAAATGATGATGATAGCGGGTATTGAGAGACCAGGTATCTAAGAGCAATTGTAAAGCCAGGTTGTTGTTGGCTACTTGTCCACTGCCATGCGGTTGAGCTTCTTCTCTTCGATTGTTTTGTTGAAAGCCGGCATCAATTTCCAACCAATTTTTCCGAAAGAGAATATTACTGTGGCTACTAAGCTTAGTGTGAGTAGTCAAACTGCGAGGCAAACCTACTGAACGGGTATCTCCATCCGGTTGTAAACTCAGGGCTCGGGGTATTCCGAATGCCCCTGGGAAGAAACCGGATGTCTGGTGAAAACGGGTAAAATATACCTGAGTATTTCCCCAATTCCTTTGAATGCCCAGAGTTGCCGAAAAATTCTCCTCTCGGCCAGCTGTATTTTTAAGCTGATTATCATAAATAGGCAGAATATAGCGATTGTAATTAAAGGTTTTTGCCGGTACCTGATAGTCTCCATATTCCCGATAACCTGCACGAACCCGCCAGGCTATTCCCTTTATGTTGGCAGCAGCCATTATTGACCCTCCATATAAGTCATTCAAAGTTCGGGCAGTCAAAAATGCGGAAGATTGCCATTCTCCTGGATTAGAGGGTAGGGGAGCCTGCCGAATCATCAGCACTCCCCCAATAGCATCTGCCCCATGAATCACCGCACCTGGACCTCTGAGCACTTCGACCCGATCTGCATTCTGCTCATCGATTTCCAATCCATGATCAGCTCCCCATTGTTGCCCTTCTTGCCGAATTCCATTATCAATCACCAGCACCCGATTAAAGCTCATTCCCCGAATAATCGGTTTGGATATTCCTACCCCAGTTCTCAAGGCATTTACTCCAGGTAAACGCTCCAAAGTATTGACCAAATTACCCGTTGAGTATTTCTCCAAATAACTACGATTGACAATGGATAATGCCTGAGAACTTTCCTGCTGTTCTTTTTTATCCGATTCAGACTCAATGACCACCTCCCCAGTTCTAAGCTCTGAGGGAAGCAATACAAAATGCAAGTCTGCTACTGAATGTGTCAGAATCATCGTTCGAGCAATGGAGAGATAGCCCAAAGCATCTATATGCAGATGGTAAGTTCCTGGTTTAATGTTTAGGATACTAAAGTTACCCATGCTATCGGAATAGGCACCTGTTCTGGTTTCATGAAAATACACGGCCGCACCGGGTATAGATTCTCCCTTCGGATCGCTGATAAATCCGCTAAGGCTTAGGTTTGCTTTTTGGCTATAACTCTCGACTATTCCAAGAACCAGAAATAGAAAGAAGAAAAGCAAAAAAAGAATCCTAAATGGAACACTTTTTTTCAGAATGCTTTGGTTGAAAAAGAATGAAAATTCAAATAGAATGTAAGAATGTAGAGGGCCAATTTTTGTTTCATTCCTGTTAGAGTTTTATATCTCGTGAATACCTGCAATCAAATCATAATGCACTGAATACGGTCAATACGAAATCAACAAAATCGGAATGCCAGAAAGTTAAAACCCAATGGAGCATGCCTCTGAGAGGTTAGTCAATCAGGTAGCAATAGCGCAAATCAAACTAATCTGGGTTTATCCTTAACCTAAATTAATTTTTGGTAGAATGGGGAAGTCTATTTGGGTTAGGCCTGGGGAGGACCTCGGGTATCCGGAGTCCAGTTAGTTCGGCATGCTGTAAGTTGAGGTAATTCAGCAATCCTAAAAAGATCATCCGAAAAAAATAAGGTAACAAGATTATTTATTTCTACACCGGTATATCCGGAAGAAAGATGCAACAATAAACAAGAGTGGGGAATATTGGAAAAATGCGCTTCGTGCGAGCAATGCCCAGTATCCTCTGCCTCTTCACACAATTCAAGCTCATGCGCATCACATTCTTCTATAGGATGATCCCAATGCAACCAGTCCTTCGGGGTATTCGCCAGAAGCAGAGATAGAATGCAGAGATATAAAAGAATCCTTTTCACCAGTATATTACAGCGGTAAAATTAAGCCAAATGTGGGATAAAAAAAAGAGCGAAGACTAAAGCTTCGCTCTACTAATTTGTTGAAACTATAGGATTATCTTTTTTTGATTCCGAGATTTCCTAGCATAAACAACAATACCCAAATCAATAGAATGGCGGTTGCAATGTAGAAAATAATGAATAGGTCGTTCAAAATTACGCCGAGTAGCATGCCAATCAAGAGTAGAATGACAACAAAGATGAAAATCGTAATGGAAATTTGAAGAAATCCAGATTGTTTATGGGATTTCAACGATTTTCCGGCTTGCCAAATATTTTTAAGGGAAAAATTTCCTAGGCCTTTACCATTGAATAATTTGCCTTTAGATTTGGTTATATCGGACTCTTGTGCCAAAGATTTCAGATTATTTCCGGAAAGAGTAGAATTAGCGTTCACAGATTTGGAATCTGAAGAGGCGATAACCCCAGCAGAAGGGCTCGCTTCAGGAGCTGCAGCAACTT
The DNA here is from genome assembly GCA_040381555.1 of Bacteroidia bacterium. Classification (GTDB taxonomy): domain Bacteria; phylum Bacteroidota; class Bacteroidia; order J057; family RFSG01; genus CANHCC01. The sequence continues at coordinate 31,638 of JBEIHC010000007.1, read as the reverse complement.
CAACTGTGGAGATTGTTCCGGTTGACTTCCGAAAATTACGCTTGAGGCTAGATTCTTGACCTGGAGTAGTTCCGGCAATCAAAAATCCAACAGAGCAAAGCATGATAATGATGGATAGGTAGAAAGATTTAATCATAATAATTAGGTCGGTATATAAGAACACCAGAAATTCTTTATCGCTCAAAATTATCTTTTTTTTTTGAATCTGAGCACCTTTTTCCAAATGTTTTAGTGAAAAAATATTTATATATGAGTTGTCAACAATTAAAATGAGTTCAATAATCAGGTTTTTATTGAATTGCGTTTGGCAGTGAAGATTTTTTTCCGATATTTGCATTCCGTTTTGAAAAAACAAAATAAATCATGTCAAGAATTTGTCAGATAACCGGTAAAAAAGCCATCAGTGGTAACAATGTTTCGCATGCAAACAACCGGACTAAGCGTAAATTTTACCCAAATCTTCAAACGAAGAAGTTTTATATTCCAGAAGAAGATCGTTGGATTACCCTAAAGGTTTCTACTTCTGCAATCAAAACAATCAGTAAAAATGGAATTTATTCCGTTTTAAAAGATCTTAAGAAAAACAGAGGTTATTTTTATTGAAATTCCCATGCGCACTGGCTTTTGCCTGGGCCTACTGGCAATTTTATTCCTGAATTTCGGAAATACTACTCCCTTACAGGCTGCGGATGAAATCAATTCTGCTGCCCGTACCAAAATCAAATATCTGCTGCCGGAACATTCGGCAGCAGTTTTTTTTTCAGGAAACTCCCCCTCTGTTTGGGATTCGCCAGAGGGCGCATCATTTTTTCGTCTCACAGGAATTGCTCAAGCAAGGTGCATTTTAATTCTGCTTCCTACTGAAATACTCTATAATGGCAACCGGGTAACGGAAATACTTTTTATACCTAACTCTGGAGAATGGCCATCCTATTGGACTCAAAGTGCCCTCACGCCTACTGATGCTCAAAAAATCTCTGGCATTCAATCTGTTTTTAGCTTGGATGAATTACCCGGTTTATTGGAAGAGCTAAAGCGAAATAATTGGGCTAATCAGTTTTTACTCGCTCAATTTCCCCATACTAACGATTATAATCCTTTTAATTCCTCCTACGAAAAAGCTTTAGGTAGCCTTAGAAATACTCTTAAAATACCCTTTGCTTATTCTGAAAATCTGAGTCAATTGTACCAAGATGTCTATAAATCTCCCAGCTCTAATTATGAGTTGATGGCTCAAAAGGCTCGGAATCACTTAGCCTATTATCCTGAGTTGCGACAGGATAGCTTGCTGCAAGCCATAGCCGCCATTCAATCCGCCACAGACCTTACTCGCATAAAAACTTCTATCCAAGGAATTCAGGCTAACCTGACCATCCTGCCTGGACTATTAGCTAAACTCATAGACAAGAAAACGCCTGAAGAAATTAACCGATATAAAGCCGCAGCTGCGGAGTGCGCCAGAAGCTTGGACGAATGGCTTAAAATTATCGAACCCGAAATCCCCACACCTAAGTTAGCTGCCGCCTGGGAAATTATATCCTGTAACCAAGCGATGTGTCAACCCCTCAAAACTCAGGTATTGGCAGGTGCGCAGATTTTGTCGCCAGCCATTACTCCTACTTCAGTTCGGGTAAAAGCAGGAGAATTACTACGAGTCAAAACGGGTATTCGATATCAAGGGTATCCAATTGAAATTATGCGCACCGTTCCTGCCTCGGGCAAATTTACGCTAGAGCAAAGAACCCTATTGTCCATTGCCTTGCGTGCTCAGGAGGCAGGACTCAAGAAAATTAAGCCAGGAATTCACCTTTCGGAAATTCAGGATGCCATGAAAGCCGCTCTATTTGCAGGCTTGAAGGAATCGGGGCTGGTGAAAAATGAATCCGAACTGAATAAGTATGTTCCCGAATCTTTAGTTTCGCATGTATCTCTTTCATCGGAGGAGTTTGGGAGTGATGAAGCCTTAGAACCTGGAGCGATTTTATACCTTAAACCCATCCTGACCATTTACCCTCAGTCTTCTTGTCCACAGGCTTGGTGGAATCTGTCCATTGCAGTATCCGATCCGGTTATTCTCAGCTCAACTGGGGCAGAGTTTTTAGAACTTACCTTACCCAGAACAGCTACAGAATTAGAATCCAGAGTGGCCGAGACCAGTTTGTTCAATCAGGTCATTCGTTGATATGGGGTGCAGCAACCTATAAACTGCTAAAATTGAGGATAACTTAAATCTGTGGTTTGCCTTCTTTCTTGTATTTTTATTTTCGGTTCCGTTAGATGCTTCTGACCTTTGGAATTCATTCAGAAAAGCCAAGAAGGAGCATACACACTAGAAGGAACATTAACTGAAGATTTATGAACGCATTGAAACTTGTCTATATCCTAGCCTTTCTTCCCGCTTGGCTGGGCGCCCAATCCTTTGAATCTATTCACCAGGCACCCAACCTTCCCTGCACGGGTTCGAGTGTTCAGGAGTATGCGTTCTCGGCGACACTGCCCACTTCCCTGTATCTCTACAACCTAGATACGGGCTCATTGGCTTCTGGAATTTCCCTTACTAAGGGTTGGCAAATTCAACAAGATACTGCCATGCCTCCAAACTATTTTCTCAGTGCCCCTTCTTGGTATAACAATACTGTTCAGGCAGATAATCTACTCTGCTTTCAAACACCCCAGCTGCCCAATCAAACCTGTTTATCCTTTCAGGCTTGGTCAATAGATCCACTGTATCTGGAAACTGTTGAAATTTGGATTTCCAGCACAGGACCTGCTGCCGATAGTGTGCTTTCGGGTAGTCTATTACTTTCGGAATCTGTTCCAAGCACCCCAACTTATTTTAGCGTTGACTTAAGTGCTTGGGCGGGTCAACAGATATGGGTAGGGATACGACATCATTCTGTAAATAAATTTATTATCGCTTTAGATAATATTCGTCTCACGGACGCCAGCCAAAATACGCTGGAGTTTGCAACTGCCGGTTTGAGCAGAAAACCGACCATGGGAGATACGCTGCAACTCAAAGCTTGGCTGGTGAACAGAGGAACGGTACCTTTTACTTCTGGTCAACTCAGATGGATTCGCACAGAAAATTCACTACCCGTTGACAGCGCTCAGCATGCTTATTCAGGGCCTGCCTTAGGCTTGAATGAATCGGAGCTGATTACCTTCCCCGAAAATTGGACGCCTACCCAGTTAGGTATTGTACAATTCAAAGTGGAGTTGATACCCAATGCTTCCGATACTATTTCCTATGAATTTTCTGAAAGTGTCGATTTTTCCGTATCCAATCAGGATGCAGATTTTGAACGACAACTCAAATTATTCCCCAACCCAGCAAGCTCTTTTATTGAAGTAGAATCCCTTTATCCTTGGGAAATCTATTCCCTCTCAGGAGTTAAAATGCTTTCCGGAGAAGGCAGTATAGAGCCCATCAGAATTGAACTATCCGAGTGGAGTAGGGGAATATACTTGTTTAAAACAGGGGACCAGGCTCCAGTCGTAAAAAAGTTTATTATCCATAGGCCTTAATGGGAATGTTTGATTCCCCTTCTAACGAGCCGCTTGCGGAACGAATGCGGCCTCATCGATTGCAGGATATTGCGGGTCAAACTCATTTGACCGCATCCGGCTCTCCCTTGCAAAAATTATTGCAATCGGGGAAAATTCCTTCTTTAATTTTTTGGGGACCTCCTGGGGTTGGGAAAACCACACTTGCAGGGGTGATTGCCCAAGAAACCCGCAAGGAAATGATTGCCCTGAGTGCCATTAATTCAGGAGTAAAAGACATACGGGAAGTCCTGACCATTGCTGAAAAAAATCCAGGAAAAATACTCTTTATTGATGAGATTCATCGATTCAATAAAAGTCAGCAGGACTCCTTGTTGGGTGCAGTAGAGAAAGGCGTAATTAGCTTGATTGGGGCAACCACAGAAAATCCATCCTTTGAAGTGAATGCAGCCTTATTATCCAGATGCCAGATATTTAAGTTGAATTCTCTCAGTAGGGAGGAAATGGATTTGTTGTTGAAGCGCGCCATGGAAACCGATGCCTGGCTTGGGGCGAAAAACCTTCAGTTAGCAGATGCGGGCGCCTTGTTTGAGCTTTCAGGTGGGGATGCCCGGAAAGCCTTGAATCTATTGGAATTGGCTGCCCTACAGTTGTCTGATTCTGAATCTATTTTAACAGCAGAATACATTCAGCAGGCAGCATCTGAGAAGCGACCCTTGTACGACAAACATGGAGAATATCATTATGATGTTATTTCTGCATTTATCAAAAGTGTGCGGGGATCGGACCCGAATGCTGCGGTTTATTGGTTGGCCTTAATGCTGGAAGCAGGGGAGGATATAAAATTTATTGCCAGGCGCTTACTCATTCTTGCATCTGAAGACATTGGAAATGCCAACCCGAATGCCCTGTTATTGGCTACTTCTGGGTTTCAGGCTGTTGAACGACTGGGCATGCCAGAGGCTAGGATTATACTTTCTCAGGTTACTACTTATCTAGCCTGCTCTCCCAAAAGTAATGCTGCTTACCTGGCTATTGATGAGGCTCTGGCATTAGTTAGAAATAAACCTCAGGCATCGGTTCCCCTGCATCTTCGGAATGCGCCTACTCGACTGATGAAAGAATCCGGGTATGGAGAGGGGTATAAATACAGCCATAACTATGAAGGGAATGAAGGCAATCAGTTGTATTTGCCCGAAGAATATGCCCAAGAGGTTTTTTATCGGCCCAAAGACATCAGTCGGGAAAAAGAATTAAGAGCATTTTTAAAAAGTAAATGGCCGGAGAAATATCCGGATTAATGATATGGTGCAAGATACTCCTAAACTGCAAGGATTAAGAGAGCGGCTCGTGCAGTTGCTCATGCGTAAAGGAATTAAATCTCCCGAAGTCCTCACAGCTATTCGGAAAGTTCCCAGGCATTTTTTTCTACCGGAAATGTTTGCAGAAGAATCCTATGAGGACCATGCCATGCCTATTGGAGAAGGGCAAACCATTTCTCAACCTTATACAGTTGCCCGTCAAACGGAATTACTCCAGGTATCGAGTGGAATGAAAGTCTTGGAAATAGGCACCGGATCCGGATATCAATGTGCTGTACTCTGCGCTCTTGGGGCGAAAGTCTTTTCAGTAGAGCGAAATACCAATCTCCACCATACCGCCAAAGCCGTATTAAATCGCTTGGGCTACAAACCCAGATTAAAATGCGGAGATGGCACCTTAGGCTGGGATACCTATGGACCCTATGATCGAATAATCGTCACAGCGGGTAGTCCGGATGTTCCGATTGAATTAACGAATCAATTAGCACCCGGAGGAATTTTAGTCATTCCTGTTGGAGATCGCAACAGTCAGAATATGATGTTCATTACCAAAGATAAGGAAGGCAGTGTGAGTGTAAAAACATTAGAGGCATTCAGTTTTGTACCATTGATTGGTAAGCAGGGTTGGAGCACATCTTAATACTGGGCATTAGCACACCAAAAAATATCCATGGGGGGCTAAAGCCCCCCAGAAATGATAATGTCCCTTCGGGACAGCGTGTGAGGGGGAATCTGCAATCAATAGCAGATAGAGGTTAGTTGTTAGTGGTTAGTTGTTAGTTGTTAGTGGTTAGTGGTTAATGGTTAGTTGCAGCATAATTCATAATTCATAACTCATAACTCATAACTCCTCCGCGCTCCTCCATTCACTCCTTTACCCTGCGGTGAACCACTTCGCTACACCATCCAACTTACCCCTCCAATCCAGAAACCCCCACCTTAAATAATCCTGGGCTTAAATGGGTAGGAAGTAATTGGGCAGTTCTTAGTGGTTAGTTGCAGCATAACTCATAACTCATCATTCATCATTCATCATTCATCATTCAATGTCGTTTAGTTAAGCTATAATGGCTTGTAATTCATATGGTAAGGTCTTTTAGGTTTCTTTTTCCTTGGGAATGTTCTTCCAGGCCTGACCATTTCAATAGTTTGCAATACTAAATTATCAAATGCTTCTATTGCCTTTTGCCATGTTCCCTTTAAAAATAGTGCTATTGATATTGATTGTGTCATTGAAAAAGCACTTGTCCTATTTACCTTATAGGTGTGGCTTTAATTATTCTTTTCTTTTGATTCCATTGATTCTTTTTTGACCTTTTCATCGATTGGAAAAGCTAATACCGCACATAAATTCATCATAAACATTTTTGCAAAAAAATCCTGCTTGACAGCCAATGCTGTCTTACCAGAAAATTTTTCCATCTCAACTCTTGCTTTGTATAATTTATATCCCTCTTCTACACTCCATCTATGATGGTATAATTCACAAATCTCCTCATGTGGAATTTTATCGAAGTCCAACAACGAAGTACATAGTATTTCTTTTTTGCCATTCTCCAATGTCACACAAACTAGTCTGCATTGAATTTCCTTATCTTGAATTTCTGGAAAATCTTTAAGTTTTTCCCTGTCTTTGTGGGGTAATTTAAAACTTACAATCCGTTCCTGCTCACCACTTTCTGAGAAATTTTTAACATCAAGCCACCAATTCTCTTTCATTCTCACACAATATTCAATCTTTCTGGCAGCAAGCTGGAAAAATATTGCAAGGCTTGGATACCCTCTATCCATTAAGAGCAGATCACCAGGTTGTACTTTATTAAGATGCTCTGATAATAATGCTCGCTCACTAATTCTATAAGGTGCTATTTGCGAATCAATAGTCAATAGATTTAATGTATCGTATAGGATTGAGACCGTAGCCAATGATTGCTCGCTATCTGCATCTGGTCCGAAAGAATGCTCACCAAATTCATCAATAACACTCTTATGCCTTGGAAGTATTAATCGTGTGCCATCCACAGCTAATAATCGCATTTGATTCCAAACTAAATAAGGTGCTTCATTGTAAAATGTTTGAACCACATTGTCACTAAGTTCGATAAACGCTTCGTGCCTTAATTTTGCACGAGCTTGTGTAAATGCACCTTTAGTAAGGGAGCGAATATTAAAATCTCCACCAATGACCTCTTTATAAAAGGAATCTAAGTCGCGTTGTAGAGAACTTTTTATGCCTTTGCTTATAAACACAATTAGTTTTTTTAGATTTAATTTTCGTTCACGGGTAAATACCCCTGGAAAGCCGTTTTTAGAACGGCAGTGAAACTCTTCATTTTCAATTAGTTGATTTACATTGTTAACTGTGTTTTTGCGAAACTCATGGTTAACGATTCTGCTTTCCAGGAGCCCCTTATTATACCCCTCAAATTTAATAGATTGAATCGGACTATAAAACTATTATCGCTGTATCATATTAACAATCAATTGTTTATAACTTTACAAATCCTTAACTAAACGACATTGATTCATCATTCATCATTCCTCCGCATCCCTGCATTGAACATCTCACCGAATCTGAATTACCTCATCAGCATCCGAATATTCCTCCTCCAAATTAGAGGCAATAATTAATAGTCTATCTCCTTTATACTGCTGAATGAGGGAGAGCATTAGCATCCTATTTTCAGAATCCATATTAGCTGTGGGTTCATCCAATAGCAATACCTCGGATTGGGTGAATACTGCCAGACCTGTTTTGAGTCTATGTAACATTCCGGATGAAAATAATTTGACCTTTTTATCTAAATGTGGTTTCAGATTGAGTAGGGTGGGGATATCTTTTACCGAGATGTTTGCTACAGGAGCTTTAAACCAAAAGTGTTGATTGAGTAAATCCTGTAAGTTTAATTCATTGGGGTATTCTAAATAAGGGCCCGACCAGGACAAATCCGCATACCAACTTTCGGGGTCTAATTCTTTGGAATTTTTCTGCCAGGAAATTTTCCCTGCATCTGCTCTCTTTTGCCCGGCAATAATTCTCAATAGGGTTGTTTTCCCGGAACCATTAGGGCCAGTTATGGCATAGGTTTTCCCGGATTCCAACTGACAGGATAGGGGAGGAAAGAGTAACTGTCGCCGGAAGCGCACTTCAACCTCTTCCAGTGCAATACTCAGCATGGGCACTTAACCAATATACCCCTTCATAATTCCTCTACTGGAATTACGAATAAAGTCCAAAATATCATCGCGCTCTGCACTTGAGGGGAAAGTGGCTTCCACTTTGGCTAGGGCCTGACTGTTATTATTTCCGGATAAAAAAATGACGCGATATATTTCTTGAATATCTCGTATCGCAGATTCTGAAAAACCTCTCCGTCTCAAACCAACCGAATTAATGCCTTCATAGCTTAAAGGAGAGCGACCCGCTTTTACAAAGGGAGGAATATCCTTCCGAATAATCGTTCCAGCGGCAGTCATGGAGTGTTTACCTATACGGACAAATTGATGAATGCCGGTTAATCCCCCAATCACGGCAAAATCTTCTACTACGACATGCCCGGCCATATTCACTGCATTGGATAAGATCACATTATCGCCTACAATACAATCGTGGGCAATATGAGAATAAGCCAATATGGTGCAACGAGAGCCTACACGGGTAAGATGATTATAGGAGGTGCCTCTGTTTACGGTAACATACTCCCGCAGCATGGTATCATCCCCTATATAGGCATAGGTTTTTTCTCCCTTAAATTTTAAATCTTGAGGTATGCTGGAAATAACCGCTCCTGGAAAAATTTTACACCGTTTGCCAATTCTGGCACCATCATGTATGGCTACATTGGAACCAATCCAGGTATCATCCCCAATCTCCACATCCCCATGGATAACAGTGAACGGCTCTATAATCACATTCTGCCCGATTTTTGCATCCGGGTGAATATGAACCATTGGATAATTTGAAGGACTCACTGTTTATTTCTTTACAAAGCTGGAAACTAAATCTGCCTCACACACCAGCACGCCATCTACGAATGCTTTTCCACTGAGCATACAAATATTGCGCTTGATGCTTCTTAACTCAAGTTTGAAATGTAGGGTATCTCCGGGGATGACAGGTTTCTTAAATCGTGCATTGTCAATGGCCAGAAAATATACCCATACATCATTGGGATTTTCAAGTGCATTCAGTAAAAGAATGCCTCCAATCTGTGCCATGGCTTCTAGTTGAAGTACGCCTGGCATAATGGGATTTCCTTCAAAATGCCCAACAAAAAAGGGCTCATTGATGGTGACATTTTTTACGCCTTCTATATTTTTTTCAGAGAAACTGATAATCTTATCTACTAAGAGAAAAGGGTAGCGATGAGGCAGAATTTTTTGAATGGCATTTATATCAAACACAACGCCCTGCTTCCCTGGACCAGACTTAAACTTATCCTCTATTTTCTTTTGTCTATGCAAGCTTTTGATTTTGCGCGCAAATTCAATATTGGCTTTATGCCCAGGTCTAGATGCGATAATTTGACCTTTGATGGCTACTCCGGCTAAAGCTAAATCACCTAAAACATCCAATAGTTTGTGGCGGGCTGGTTCATTTGGATAGCGCAGTTCGGTATTATTTAGAATTCCCTCTTTTGCAACCGTAATAAAATCCCGATCAAATATTTTTGCCAATTTCTGAATCTCATTTTCATCAATCTCCTTATCAACCACCACGATGGCATTGTTGAGATCACCTCCTTTAATTAGACCCTGGTCGACCAGCATTTCCAACTCATGCAAAAAACAGAAAGTTCTGCAGGAAGCAAATTCTGTGGCAAATTGATGAATGTTTTCCATCAGAGCATGCTGGCTCCCCAATACATGAGAGTTATAATCCACCATAACACTCACCCGAAAATCTTCATTGGGAAGGGCTGCAATATCCACTTTCCGATCTTTTTCGAAATAATGCATGGGCTCATCTACCACAAAATATTCCCGATCGGCTTCCTGCTCTTGGATTCCGGCTTGTTGCAATACTTTGATATATTCAATCGAACTGCCATCCATAACTGGGGGTTCGGGTCCATCTAATCCAATCAACACATTGTCGATTTCCAGTCCAACGAGTGCAGCCAAAGTATGCTCCACTGTTGTAACGCGTGCATTATTCTCTTGTAAGGTGGTTCCGCGCAATACATCTACCACATTGTCCACATCTGCCCGTATCTGAGGCTTTCCGGGGAGATCTTCCCGCATAAATACATAACCATGATTCTCTGGTGCCGGATAAAAAGTCAGGGTAACGGGCTCTCCAGTATGGAGGCCTACACCTGAAAGCGATACTGATTTACAAATTGTATGTTGCTTTGAATGCATTCGTTCTGTTTGGTTCTATTCTATTTGTTCTTATTCAATTCTGGACTCCAAAATTGCTATTTTTTTCTCTAAGTCCTTCACCTGGTCAAAAAGGGAACCCAATCGGCGGATTAAAGCTTCGGTTTTAAGCTGTTCCCGAATCGGCTGTGCAGGCGCTCCTCGGAGAGCAGTTCCCTCTGATTCAACGGATTTGCTTACTCCCGATTGACCGCCAATTTGAGTTTTGTTGGCCAGCGTGATATGCCCAACAAAACCTACCTGACCGCCAATCATGCAATATTTTCCAATTTTTGTACTCCCCGAAACGCCTGTCTGGGAGGCAATTGCGGTATGATTACCAATCTCTACATTGTGAGCAATTTGAACCAAATTATCAATTTTTACCCCGGTGCGAATTTTCGTTTCGCCCAAAGTCGCACGATCGATACAGGCATTCGCCCCAACTTCTACAAAATCTTCAATAATGACTATCCCAGTTTGGGGGATTTTTTTCAAGGTTCCGTCTTTCTGTGGGGCAAATCCAAAACCATCACTACCGATTACTGCACCAGAATGGATGATGCAATTTTGACCAATTTTACAGCCCTGCAAGATTATCGCTCCGGGATGAATAATCGTTTTCGCCCCGATGATTACTTTTTCCCCGATAAATGCCCCTGGAAATATTTCGGCTCCCTCCTGTATTTCTGCCCCTTCAGAAATATAAGCAAAGGCGTCTACAAACGCTTCCTCAGAAATCTTTGCCGATTCATGCACCAATGCCTGTGAATGAATACCCCTTCGGGTTTTTCTGAAATTTGAGGCAAGCTCTAGCAGTTGGGTAAATGCAGAATAGGGATCCGAGACCCTGATTAAAACAGGCTTTACAGACTTTTCAGGTATAAAATCATGGGCAATGATAACAGCCGAAGCGCCTGTTTCATATAAATAAGGAATATACTTTGGGTTAGAAAGAAAGCATAAGTCCCCCGGTCCGGCTTCTTCGATTTTTCCCAGACTCTTTAATATTACCTGATTGTCGCCTTCAATGACGCCCCCCAACAACGCGGCAACCTCAGCTACCGTGAATTTCATTCGTGTACATTAGTATTGATTGGTTTTCGTAATTAGTTTCAAAAATAAATAATTTTCCTCTGAACGGAAAGTATTTCACGGAAACTCTAACAAGTAAATATTTTCTCAATATAATGTCTAGTTTAATTTAGTATCCACAATTTACCTATTTCCCCATTGACCGAATTGTTTTACTTTTGTTAAAAATTCTATAGACTTAACAGGAGGTTACCTTGACAGATACAGAAAACAAAGACTTTTCCTTTACGGATTCCGAACTTCAGGAAATCAATCAGCACATAGCCAAATATCCGGATTCCCGGTCAGCAGTGATGCCTGCTCTTTGGATTGCGCAGAATAAATTTGGTTGGCTATCTGATCAGGCAATTAATCTGGTGGCTGATACCCTCAAATTATCCTTCGCTCATGTATATGGCGTAGCCAGTTTCTATACCATGTACTTCAAAAAGCCTATGGGCAAATATCTTCTGGAAGTTTGCACCTGCTTTAGCTGTGGCGAATGTGGAGGCCGTGAAGTATTTGATTACATAAAGAAATCTATCAACGCTGATGAACAGGGTATTAGCCCCGATAAATTCTTCTGGGTACGAGAAGCCGAATGTCTCGGAGCTTGTGATACTGCACCTGTTATGCAATTCAATAACGGACATTATGTACATTCCCTTACTCCAGAAAAAATAGATCAGCTTATTGCGGATGTAAGAAATGGGAAACTTCCCGAATATCAAAGAATTCCTTTGAACAATCAATCCGTTCTTGGATGATTAAACAGCATGAAACCCATCAGCCTGCTGTGCTGATGCTCTCCGATGGTACCCAATGGATAGGACAGTTAGCGGGTGCTCCTGGTACTGTAATGGGAGAAATTTGCTTTAATACAGGAATGACCGGGTATCAGGAAATTTTTACCGACCCCTCCTATACCGGGCAAATTGTGATCATGACAAATCCCCATATTGGAAACTATGGAGTAACCCATGAGGAATCGGAAAGTAATGCTATTCGAATTTCAGGTTTAGTCTGCAAAAAATTCTCCCGAGATTTTTCTCGTACCCAAGCCAATCTCTCTCTTCAAGAATATTTTGAGCAACAGTCCATAACGGCTATTGAAGGTATAGATACCCGCGAATTAGTGCGTCATATTCGCGATAAGGGAGCCATGAATTGCATTATCTCCTCCGAATTATTGGAGGAAAAACAACTTCGGGAAGAGTTAAAAAAATGCCCTGATATGAATGGGCTCGAATTATCCTCTCAAGTCAGCACCGATTCAGCTTTTGAATGGGGAAATCCAGAGGCTCCTTATAAAGTGGCCGCTTATGATTTTGGAATCAAATACAATATTCTTCGAAATCTAGCTTCCAGAGGCTGTTACATCAAAGTCTTTCCAGCTAAAACTCCTGCATCCGAACTCATTGATTGGAAGCCCAATGGGTTATTTTTATCCAATGGTCCTGGAGATCCAGCTGCAATGCCCTACGCGGTAGAAAATGTGCGCATTTTATTGGAAGCCAACCTGCCCATTTTTGGCATTTGTCTCGGCCACCAAATTTTAGCCCAAACGCAAGGTGTGTCCACTTATAAAATGTTCAATGGTCATCGAGGAATTAATCACCCGGTGAAAAATCTCCTAAATGGTCAAAGTGAAATAACCTCACAAAATCATGGATTTGCTGTTATTCGAAAAGAGGTGGAGCAAAATCCCAATCTGGAGATTACCCATGTTCACCTAAACGACCAAACCGTTGCGGGAATTAGATTAAAAAACAAAGCAGCTTTCTCCGTTCAATACCATCCTGAAGCCGGACCGGGTCCACATGACAGCCGGTATTTGTTTGATGAGTTTGTGGAGATGATGGAGCAAAATAAGTAATCACGCTCTCAGGTTCACTTCAAATAAATCATAATTGGAATACTCCATTCCTAATTGTTGGTAAACTGCCTTCGCTTGCGTATTCGTTTGCTCTACATATAAACGAATGCTTCCAGTTCCTGACTCTAAAGCCATCTCTTTCACCACATTATATAATTTTTTATAGATACCTTTTTTACGAAAATCAGGTCGTATGTACACACTCTGAATCCACCAAATATCCTCGTTTCGCCAATCACTCCATTCATAGGTTATCATAAGGCTTCCTGCAATTTGTTGGTTTATTTCTGCAATCAAATAAAATCCTTTGGCCGTATCCTGAAAAACTCTGTGCACACCTGCTTCAACAATATCCTTTTTCAATGCCAGATTTTCCGTTTCGAGAGCCATGGCAAGATTATGCTCCACTAGGGCTGACAGATCACTCAAATCGGCTACCCGGATTTCGGAATTAATTACTGAAATATCCATTTTTTTCATAAGATAATAAATGAAATTATAAAAAAAGTGTTCACAAAATTAGATTATACACTCAAATTTACCTTTCCGCTCAAAACTAAGTTCTTACTTTTGTATTAAGAAATATTTATCGTCAATTATGAGTTTGATTATTGATATCACAGGTCGTGAAATTCTGGATTCCAGAGGAAATCCCACAGTAGAAGTTGAGGTCACAACAGAGGAGGGGATTATTGGTCGCGCAGCCGTACCTTCCGGTGCTTCTACTGGCATTCATGAAGCGGTGGAATTGCGTGATGGCGACTTGCAAAGATATATGGGCAAAGGGGTGGAGAAGGCCGTAAGTCATGTCAATGGTGAAATTGCCGATGCGCTCAATGAAATGAGTGTACTGGATCAAACTCTGATAGACAGAACTCTCATCGAATTAGATGGTACGGATACAAAAGCTCGATTGGGTGCGAATGCCATTCTGGGTGTTTCCCTTGCGGTTGCCAAAGCGGCTGCTCTTACGGTTGACCTTCCTTTATATCGCTATATCGGCGGAGTAAATGCCAATACGCTTCCAGCCCCCATGACGAATATTCTCAATGGGGGAAGTCATGCAGATAATTCTATCGACTTCCAGGAATTTATGGTATTTCCTCTGAAGGCACCTTCCTTTAAAGAAGGCCTTCGCATGGGCACTGAAGTTTTTCATGCTTTGAAAGCAGTGCTTAAGTCAAAAGGAATGAGTACCAATGTTGGAGATGAAGGGGGATTTGCTCCCAATATTGCCAGCAATGAAGAAGCCGTGCAAATCGTCATTCAGGCTATTGAAAAGGCTGGCTACCGTCCGGGCGAGGATATGTGGATTGCCATGGATGCCGCCAGTTCAGAATTCTATGATGCGGCCAAGAATCGATATGTATTTAAGAAATCGACCAAAGACGAATTGACTGCTTCAGAAATGGTCTCCTATTGGGCAGACTGGTGCAAAAAATATCCCATCGTATCGATTGAAGATGGACTTGCAGAGGAAGATTGGGAAGGATGGAAGCAATTGACAGATACACTAGGGGAGAGAGTTCAATTAGTCGGCGATGATTTATTTGTGACGAATGTAAAACACCTAAGCAGAGGGATTAAAACCGGAGTGGCGAACTCTATCTTGGTGAAAGTAAATCAAATAGGTTCTCTTACCGAAACCATTAATGCCGTTCAACTGGCTACTCGAAATCGCTATACCAGTATTATGAGTCATAGAAGCGGGGAGACCGAGGATACTACGATTGCAGATTTGGCTGTTGCCTTAAGCACTGGACAAATTAAAACAGGTTCAGCCTCTAGAAGTGATCGGATTGCCAAATACAATCAGCTTCTCAGAATAGAGGAAGAACTCGGGGATGCAGCCGTATATGGAGGTTCTTTCTTCCCATTTATTTAATCGTTTATGCTCAGGAAAATAAACCCGAAGTTACTTTCTATTGCCTCTAACCGATTTGTGCTTACAGCTCTTGCGGCTCTTATCTGGATGGTCTTTTTTGATCGATATGATTTCTTTTCCCAACTAAAGATGTCTTCCGAGATTAGCCTCCTAGAACAGGATATTGAATTTTACCAAAAGGAGTTGGAGCTAGTCAATGAGGAAAGATTAATCTTCAAAGAAAACCGGGAAGAAATTGAGCGATTTGCCCGCGAACAATACCTCATGAAAAAAGAGAATGAGGATTTGTTTTTGGTGGTAGAGAAGTAAATTTATTTATTATTAGAAATTCTGAGCTCCTCTAATAATACTGAACCCAAATTAGTCCTTAGTCTGCGATTGAAAATACTTTTTGAACATTTTTGTAGGAATTATTCCCTGATTCAATGATTTTTTCCAGGAATCAGGCATTTGTATACATTTGAAAGTATTCTCATATCCAGAACCGGATATTCCTTCAACAGGTTTCCAAATATAATTCAGCCCTTCAAAGTAATGATTGACAAAAAGGGAATCCTGTATTACTTTATACTTTTGAGTAGGAACATCAATAAAATCAGTAAACACAAGTGGCATATCCGGAGCAACTTTTCCGGGATCAGACCAAATCACATCATAAGCTGCAAAGAGGGGTCTTCCCTTCTTGCCAATAGGAAAAAAAAGCCAAACCATAGCGCGATGGTTAAGTGTTAACTGATTGGATATGAGATAATCCATTCTGTCGGGTACTTCATCTGGAAATCCATTTGGGCATCCATAGACATAAGAATCGATTTCATTAGGCAAAAGCCGCGCTTTGGGATTCAGGCTTGAATGCCACCCGAAAGTATCTTGAATAGAGTGAACACAAGCTAATTTGTGCAGATTGAGCCGTCCTTCTTTTCCATCCTCCAGAATCAAAGAGGCCCATGAATCTGTAATTTGAGATTTTCCATTTATTTCATAAAAATACTTACTCTCAGGCAGGCCGGATAATATCGGAATCTCCAGCTTCAATAATACATAATCCAACTTAGGATCAAGCTTCACCAGTTGAGCAAGATCAGTATATTCCCTTTGAGCCTTGAGATTTTTCACATGAGCAAATGCTATCGTCAGAATAAAGATTAATAAGAGTCTCATGATCAAATAGTTGAAAAAAAGGAAGGTATCAATAACATAAAGATACAAAATATTCTCAGTTGACACCCAACCTGGGTTGACACCTAACTAATAAAAAAGCCCTTCTCCAAAATGAAGAAGGGCTTTCATTATTTATAAGTACGAACTTAGTCAAACAAATCTTTCCCAATTCTCATTTTGAGAATCTCTCTCAGATTGTCCACATCTAATCTCTTGGCGATAATCTTCTTATTCTCATCAAGCAACATAATCACTGGAGTAGAGTAGATATCGTAATAGGATTTCAGATTTACCTGGTCCAGCAAATACTTGTTTCGGTTATAGTCCAGGTTATGATCTGTATAAAACTTTTGGTACACTTCCCATTTAGGCTCTAAAATGGAAACATTGGTCCAACGAATATCTTTTTCCACCAAAAAGTCTTTCCATTTCTTCTGGTCATATTCTATGCATACAGCATAAACATCGATGTCTTTGTGCCGAATACTATCATACATGGCATGCAGCTTGGGTAGAGTAGTCTTGCAATGCCCACAGGTAGGATCCCAAAAAACGAGTACTGTATGCTTTTTAGGAATGGAATGTAGTGTATGGGGTTTTCCGGTTGAATCAGGGAAGGTGAGATTAGGGGCCACTTTTCCCAAAAGGAGAGGGCCCAAGATGTCTGCTCGCTCTACAATTTTACGCAACTGTGTGGTATCCACCCAATAGGCCATTCCGGTGCGGTAGTATTTATTGGTCATGTGCACAAACACCGCATCCATGCCCATTATCTCTGAACTCTCAAAAGTGGTGGTGATATAGTAAACTACATACTTGAAAGTCTCCTTATTTTCTCCCGTCATTTTTATAATTCGATCAGCCTCCTGATTAATGGTATCGGGAATCTGAGGAATAAACTTGGTGAAGAAATAATTAAGCTTGTTGTGAAATACAGGGGAGCGCAACAGGCGATCATCCTGCATGTCCAGATTGTCAAAATAATGCTCCTTGAAATATCGGTACTGATAGAAGGAGTCTACCTTTCCGTCAGGGGAAACGGGTGGTTCTGGGACAATTGGATCTTTCATTGCCTTAAATATCTTAGTAATGAGCATCTGCGGATAATCTTTGAAAAGCTTTTCCTTATAGTCATTAATTTCTTTATCCAAAGCCATGTATTCTTTCTGGAAAAACTCCAGGGAATCGGTTTTTCCTGATTCTTTAACTCTCATGTAGGCTTTACTGTATTCCTGCATTTGAACCTGTCGAGTTCCAGAATATTTTAAAAATTCATAGAATACTTGATTTTCAGGAGATCCGACAACTTTCATTGTATTAATAAAATCGAGAGTATCCGTTTCAATGGAAAAATCCTGATCATTGACAACGATTTCGAAATAAGTTTTTCCGGGAATAACAACCATGTATAAACCTCCAGGCAAGGGTTCATTTCCTTTAAAAATGACGGAGGATTTGGAATCGGCGAAAGCAGAATCTTTAATAAACTGCTTATTTCCATAATAATTGGCGAGTAAAAGGGTATCGCCCGTTTGTAACCCTTTGATTTTTACTTTAATTTGATACCCCTGAGAAATTCCCGCAAAGGGCAGAGAGAGCAAAAGCAACCAATAAAAGAGTTTAATCTGCATAGGTCAAATAAGTGGTACAATTTAATTGATACAAATAGAAAACAAAGCTACACAATTCGGGATTATAGCCCAAACCTTGGTAGAAAGCCTATACTATCTTCCAACAGAAGGTTTGCTAAGCAAAACGAAATCTGCTGAAAGATAGTATTTTTTATATCTATAAAATTTAACCCTCGAGAATCGAGGTGGACTTGAAGAAACCCATAATACCATCAGGTAAATTTTTCTTATTCAGAAAGTAAATGATGGATTTTCCAGCTCTACGAGTAGAGAGAACACCAGAATTTCTTAAGTCTCCCAAATGATGAGAAACCAAAGTTTGTTCAGATTTTAATAAACGGCATAGATCCCCTGCGGAGAGTTCATCATTTTCATGCAGTAAAAATACTGCCTTCAATCTCAAGGGGTGGCCCAATAGGCGCATAGCTTTGGACATGGTTTTTATACCGGCGTCGCTTTTTTGCAATTGTGTTAAATCCATATTAAAAAACAATCAAAATTTTACTTCCAACAAAAAAATCTAAAAAAAAATCCATTTTGAGGTACACTTCATTTAGTTGAAGTATTTTCACTCAGAAATGAACTCTAAATTTTTAGAATCAACACTTTACAATGCATTTTAACCAGAACTCTTTTGACAAATTAATTTCGCACTTTCAAAATAGACTAAAGGCGAAAAATAATACACTCAACGAACAAAATTAATCGATTTTAATTTGAAAATTCAGTTTCCGGTGTAGGTACATGATTCTGCCTACTCCCGAAGTTATTTGAACAAACTTGATATTATTCTAATATACTTATCAAAGTAGCAAAATCGAGTTATTTAGTATGAAGTAAATATATTGCATTTATCAAAAAGGGTAAGATATACAACAAAATAAATTTTCATTATTTAGTTGATTTTTAGCATTATAAACGATTTAATGATGTCAAACTGGATAATTTTATCTAATTGAATTTCCTGACTAAAAATAAGTACATGAATTCTATATCACTTATTCTACTGCGTTTTGTCACCCCGCGGTAAGAATAAATTCTATAAAAAAGAAGTAATCATTATGAATTTTATAAGTTTTTGATATGATTTTTTTAGATTTCTAGCATGCAGTACAAGACACAAAAAAGAAAATCCCTTAGAAACTTCTAAGGGATTTTTTTTGTGTGGTCCCACATGGGCTCGAACCATGGACCCTCTGATTATGAGTCAGATGCTCTAACCGACTGAGCTATGGGACCTGACTGTTTACTGATTAGCCCACAAAATTAATCAAATCTTTGTTTTAGGCAATTTTTTCCAGCTCTTCAATTTCTAAAACCAGCGTTTCCCAGTTTTGTTGTAAGCTGTCAATCGATTTTCGACATGCATCTGCCTCCTGTTCCAATACGAGTAATTTGGAGTAATCACCGCCTTCTGAATGAGTTAACATTGCTTGCTCCAATTCTTTTATTTTTTTTTTCCTGAGCAGAAATGTCCTCTTCCAATTTTTCTAACTTTTGTCGATTTTTTCGAATTTCATTTTTTCGGGTATTGTCAGGATTCTTTATTGGCTGTACAACAACTTCCGGTGTTATTTTTGTAACCGCCTGATCTACACCGTTTTTTTCTGGCTTGCTCTTTCTCCACTCATCATACTCCTCATAAGTACCAGGATATTCTTTGATCTCTCTTCCTTCTATAAACCAAATCTTGTTCGCCACCTTGCTCAAAAAATATCGATCGTGAGAAACTACCACAAAAGACCCATCATAATTTTCTAAGGCCTGAATGAGTATTTGAATACTCTGCATGTCCAAGTGATTGGTTGGCTCATCCAGCAACAAAAAGTTTGCTTCCGACAATAAAGTCTTTGCTAAGGCAACTCTGGACTTCTCCCCTCCGGAGAGTACCCTGATTTTCTTAAATACATCATCTCCGGTAAAAAGAAAACAGCCCAAAATATTTCGGACATAGGTTTCTCCCTTTTCATGGCTGTAAAAAGACATTTCCTCCAAAATAGTATTGCTCAAAGTAAGTGCCTCCACCTGATGCTGAGCATAAAAGCTTTGCTGCACATTATAGCCCGGAATTCGTTCTCCCTCAATTTCTTCCATTCCGGCAATGATGCGTAAAACTGTCGATTTCCCTAAACCATTTGCACCAATCAGGGCGATTTTATCTCCCCGACGGACAGTTGCCTCGGAGTGGCGTAAAATTTCCTTAGTGCCATAGGCCTTCGAGATATCTTTTAATCGAACAATATCAACGCCTGGCTGAACAGAAGTTCTGAATGAAAAGCTGATAACCGGCTCATCATCTTCCACCGGATCTACGCGGTCTAATTTATCCAGCATTTTCTGCCGACTCTGAGCTTGACTGGCCTTGGATGCCTTTGCCTTAAAGCGCTCAATAAATCTCTCTGCTTCCCGAATATGTCTCTGCTGATTATCATATTGCCCCTTCTGAATTTCCTCCCTCAGAGATTTTTCTTCTAAATAAAAGGAATAATTCCCAGCATAGTGATTCAACTTTCCGTGACGAATCTCCACAATTCGGTTGACAACCCGATCTAAAAAATATCGATCATGCGAAACGATTACATAAGCACCTGGGAAAGATTCTAAATAGGCCTCCAACCATTGAATGGAAGGTAAATCTAAGTGGTTGGTTGGCTCATCCAATAAAAGCAAATCGGGATCTGCCAATAAAATCTTCGCTAACATAACCCGCATTCTCCACCCTCCGGAAAATGATTTTAGCGGCATTTTCTGATCTTCATCTGAAAATCCAAGTCCCGCCAGCACCTCATGCGTTCTGTATTCTATATCATAGCCTCCCAATGCTTCAAACTCTTGTTGTAAAGCACCCAGTTTATCTATCAATCCCTCCGAATGATCAAATTCTAATTTATGCAACAAATCTTCAATCTGATGATGCAACTCTAATTGGCGAGAAAATGCCTCCAAAGCCACTCCATGAACCGATTTTTCAGATTCATATGAGAGCAAATCCTGATTCAGAAATCCAATTTTTAAAGAATTAGATCGGGAGATATTTCCTTCAGTAATAGTGTATTCGCCCGTTAAAACCCGAAGTAGGGTAGATTTTCCGGTACCATTTTTCCCTATCAACCCTATCCGCTCACCCGGCTTAATATGCCATCCGGCGTTACGATAGAGCCATCTTCCCCCAAACTCAAATGAAATGTCGCTTAATGCTATCACCTTAAATACAATTAGTTTGCAAAATTACAGTTTTGTTGCATTAATTGGGTACTATCCTGCTTACTAAAGCAAGTAAATACAAAACCTTCGATTCATTCGGTTAGCACCTAACAGGTGGGGGCATCGAACTTTTTTGTACAATTCATAGAAGATGTCGTAATTTTAACAAGTGAATCAAATCCAAGATCCGAGAGCAGATGCCTTCCTGCGCCTATTAAAAATAATGGATGAACTCCGGGCTCAGTGTCCGTGGGATAAAGAACAAACCAACGCTTCTTTGCGCCATTTGACTTTGGAGGAAACCTACGAGTTGTCTGAAGCCATCCTGGCAAATGATTCAGAGGAAATTAAAAAGGAACTCGGAGATCTTTTGTTGCATATCGTATTTTATGCCAAGATAGGATCAGAGGAAAAGCAGTTCGACATCACCTCAGTTATTCATAGTCTATGTGAAAAATTAATTCATAGGCATCCGCATATCTATGCCGACACGCAGGTATCGGGTTCTGATCAGGTTAAAGAGAATTGGGAACAGCTCAAACTGAAAGAAAAAAAGGGCAAGCGCGTGCTCGAAGGGGTTCCGACTGGATTGCCGGCTTTGGTAAAAGCCATTCGCATACAAGATAAAGCAGCAAGTGCTGGTTTTGATTGGGAAGAAAAAGATCAGGTTTGGGAAAAACTTCAGGAGGAACTTCAGGAATTACAGCAAGCGGTGCAGGGTGGAGAAGCTCAAGATAGGGTAGAGGAGGAGCTGGGTGATTTGATTTTTTCAGCTGTAAATTATGCCCGATTTATAGGTGTAAACCCAGAAGATGCCCTAGAAAAAACCAATCGAAAATTCATCCGCAGGTTTGCTTATGTTGAGAATCAAGCAATCGAAGCCGGAAAAAATCTGAAGGATTTATCCCTTGCGGAAATGGATGCCTGGTGGGACGAGATAAAAAAAATGGAGAAATCCGAAAAAATGGAATAAACTTTGTATAACCTTTTTGAAAATTAAAAATATGAAAACGCTACACTTAACATTTCTTCTAGCAGGCTCAATGCTGCTGACCTTCGCACCTGGTTGCCGTTCCAAAAAAGACCTGGCAAAAGAAACTGGGGCAACAAAAATTACCGTACCTCTTTCCGGAAAAGAATACGCCTCAAATGATGATTACTTTCGGTCCACAGCTTCCGGAAACAGCACAGATTTAGAGGCCGCCCGGAAAATCGGATTAACCAATGCCAAATCCCGATTAGCCAGCCTAATTCAATCTACCGTCAAAAAAGTAACGGATAATTATACCAACCAACGAAGCATCGGAGACCGCCAAGAGTACACCAACAAATTTGAAGAAATGACCCGTGAAGTAGTAAATCAGAAACTATTTGATGTGAAAATTATCGGGGAAGAAATTTATAAAGAAGCCAATAATTCTTTCACCTATTGGGTCGCCATCGAAGCTTCTAAAGAATCCATTCTGAATGGACTCAACTCTGCCATCTCCAAAAATGAAAAACTCAAATTGGATTATGACAAGATGAAATTTGATCAGATTTTCAATGAGGAGATGAATAAACTGTCTAACGAACAACCTTAAAGAATATGAAAACCAGAATAATAGTAATTGCTTTACTCTTCACTCTGTATCTTGGACTTTCTGCTTGCGGGGGTGCCCGTAAAAGAGAAATGCGTGCCCGGGAAAGAGAAAGAAAGCATCAAGAATCCAAAGATCAGTTGGACCGGGATAAAAAGAATTTCGGGAAAACTTTTGATAATGAGGGTAAAGATGAGTAGTAATTCTGCTAAGGGAATGAATAAAAAAGGACACCCAAGGGTGTCCTTTTTTGTAATACCAAATTGTAATAAGGGATAGATTCAAGCAATGTTGGACTCTCTCAAATCTTAATTTACCTACATGTTATTTCTATAAATATGGAATTAGTTTTAACCTTTCCTTTTGAAGAAAGTTTGGAGCTCCGGCTTGGAAATGGGGGAATTCGCCCCCTTGAGCCTGGAGATGAATTACCCTTAATGCAGATTGCGCTGCAAGAACCCGAGTTATTCCGCTACACCCTCCATTCCATGAAAACCCCTGAGGAAATCTTTGCTTACTTTCAGCTAGCTCATTCCTCCAGGTTGAAACATCAAGAATACCCCTTTGTTATTCTGCATCCCGAAACTGCTCAGATTATCGGCACTACGCGGTTTTATCTTATTCAGCCGAATCAGGCATCCCTTGCCATCGGTTATACCTGGATAGGTTCTGCCCATCATGGGACAGGTTTGAATCGAACGATAAAACAGTTGATGCTAAAATTTGTTTTTGATACACTGCACTTTAAGCGGATAGAATTTAGAACAGATTCAGAGAACCTGCGCAGCATACGGGCACTGGAAGGGATCGGGGCCGTTGCGGAAGGGGAATTAAGGAGTCATGTATTCCGTCCGGATGGTACTCGAAGAAATACGCGCATTCTCAGCATACTTAAAGACGAGTACATAGGGAATCAAAATGAATGAATGTATGAATGAATGAATGAAGGTAGATTGTTTTGATTCAGGACTTAGGTGTTTGTAAAATGTTTTTATCGGTTTTTTTAGATCTCTTAATTCGAAAAAAAAGAAAAAACGCTATTTTTATAAAAAAATATATCATTCTGAAAATCAATCTAACTTAAATGGAACACTTCGTACAAGAAGCTCTGAATCATAGAGCTGTGAATCATCCCTACTTGAAAGCATTGGCCGAGGGAGCCTTTCCGGACATGCAGGCAGTTATTAAGGACTTTGCCTCTCAGTACGGGTTTTATTCCTCATGGTTTCCTCGTTATTTGACAGCGGTTATCTCCAAGCTGGAGCATCCGGAATACCGTACCCATTTGTTGGATAATCTGGCCGAAGAAAGCGGTCACCTGCACGAGGAAGATCTGGAGGCTATTCGGGAATTGGGAATTCAGGATAATTGGGTTCAGGGAATTCCGCATCCACAGTTGTTTAAACGGTTTCAACACGCAATGGAAGTTGACACCACTGCACAACCTGGTATAGAGGTGGAAATCTGGCGAGATGGGTTTCTCTCTTTGATTCAAAGTGGTAGCGCAATCAGTGCAGTAGGAGCAATTGGACTGGGGACGGAATCTATTGTAAAATATATTTACAAGGATTTGATTCAGGCGATAGATAAACACACCAATCTAACTCTTGAGCAGTATGTATTTTTTCCTTTACATACGGAGGTAGATGATGAGCATGGCCTGATATTGTTGGATATTGCCAAAAAAATGGCTGCGGAAAGTCCTGCTGCAGAACGGGAATTGCGTAAGGGGATGTTGCGTGCTCTTCACCTGCGTGCCTCCTATTGGGATGATATGTATCTTCGTGCTCAAAAGATAAGTTTAAACGCTGTATCCCAATGAGTGAGTTTTTGATAAAAGCGGTCAAGGCAAAACGCATTTCCCCTGAAGAAAAAGACACCCTAATGCAATCATTAGGTGAGGTTCGAACGGCATTGTCTCAAAATTCTTCTCCGGACCCGGTTCAGCTTTCTGCAACGGCTTGTCGTTTGTTTTTGTTTGCCAATGCAAATGATTCCGCTCGTGCAGAGGTGATTCGGTTTATTGACTGGTTTGAGCAGGGTGGGGCAGATTCGGATTTTTCCCCCGAGTTGAAAACTATTGTTGAGGGCTTTTTCCCTGAGCTACAATGGGAACGGGTGGGAATGCTTTTGAAAAAAATAAATGCCCAGGTTTCACTGACTCAAAAACAAGATGCTCGGGCGCTTATCTCTCATTTGAACGACCCTCATTTGAAAGGGCTCTACCATAATCAGGTTGATGCCCTCGACATCGATTTCTCGGTTTCGGTATTACCCTTTGACCTCGAAGTATTGGATCCTAGAATCGTAACGATCAGACCCGGGAAAGCCAATGAAATGCATCGTCATGCGCACGAAACCGTATTTATTTTCCTATCCGGAAATGGAAAAGTTATTGTGGATGAATATGAGAATGAGGTTAAACCAGGTGATTTTGCGTTGATTCCCCGGTGGTGCAATCACCAGTCTGTCAATACGGGTGCCGAAGATTTAGTATTCCTCGCTGTTGCCGATTTTGGCCTTACGGGTAAGTCCTTCATGGGTAACTACATGAAAACGGCTCGAATGAAATCGGTGTAGGCTGCAGATTTTTTGATATGCAACAATCCGCTTCTCACAACGCATCTTTTCATTTGCTGCAGGTCATTGGAATCCATGCACTTACTTCAGATGCTGTTGAAATTACCTTGGCGGTTCCGAATGATTTGAAGCATTTATTTGAATTCATTCCCGGTCAGCATCTACAGATAGAAGTTAATCTGGATGGAAAAACCTATCGTCGGTCATATTCGCTTTGCAATGCACCCGGGGATGCCTTATCCCTGGGTGTAAAGGGGGTTCCGGGTGGTTTGATATCAAGCTTCCTTACAACTCAAATCCAAATAGGCGATTATCTGAAGGTCTCTCTGCCTGTTGGCAGTTTTCAACTAAATCCTGACGCGGCTCATGTAGTTTTAATTGGTGCGGGAAGTGGCATCACGCCTCTGCTTTCAATGTATAGGCAAGCAAATCGACAGAAACGGCGGGTAGCACTTTTATATGGTAATCAATCGCGGCAAAGTACGATGTTTTTGGAATCGCTTATAGCCAACAATCCCTATGCCCATGTTTCCCATTTCTATAGCCGAGAGCAGGTGGCTGGGCATCGATATGGTAGAATCAATAATGAATCCCTCTCTTCTTTTTTTACACAATATCCCGAAGAATTAGAGGCAGATGCTTATTACCTGTGCGGTCCCGCCAATATGATCGATATGGTTCGCGTTTTCCTTGAAAGTAAAGGCATTTCAACAAATATAATTCACTCAGAATATTTTAAAGCACCAGACCATCCTGAAGTTGTTGTGCAGGCGGATGGGGCTTCTCAGACCTGCCATATGCGCGTCATTCTGGAAGGAGATTGCTTCGAGCTTAACTGGAACTCAGAAGCGAACTCTTTGTTAGATCAACTCTGTAAAAATAATATCAATGCACCTTTCTCTTGTAAGAAGGGGGTATGCGGTTCCTGTCGTGCAAAGGTTATGCAGGGCTCAGTTAATCAATATGCCAACTATGCCCTGACCGATGAAGAATTGCTTTCCGGGTACATACTCACCTGTCAGTGTGTACCTATTACGCCAGAACTAGAAATCAGCTTCGATGATTAATTAGTCTATTTATGTTTTCCTTAGAAAGTAAGTGGACAAATTATTTTGTTATCACCAAGCGGTGCTATCTCCAAAAATTCAGGCCTTATATTTTTAATGAATTTATGGAATGCATGTGCATGGATTTTAGACATATTGAATGCGTTTCCTTACATTCCGTATTGGATGTATCGTTATAAATGCCTGTATTACAAATGTTTAATTCTTTGTGAGGAAGCCCTCAATAGGAAATAAAATTATATATAAAAAAATCGCAACGATGAGAGCACCGTTGCGATTTAAAATCTAGTCATTAATTATCCTTACGCTTCAGCCACAATAGGCTCAATTGTTACAAAGGATTTATCCCCAGCTTTTCTGGTGAATTTCACTGTTCCTTCGATGAGCGCAAATAGGGTATGGTCTTTTCCAATACCTACACCTCTACCTGGATGGTGTTTAGTACCTCTCTGGCGGATAATGATATTGCCAGGGATAACATATTGTCCACCGTATATTTTGATACCCAATCTTTTACTGTGGGATTCTCTTCCGTTCTTGGAACTACCCGCGCCTTTCTTGTGTGCCATGGTATTTCTATTTAGTTAAAAGTTAGTGCCTAATTAATTAATTGAATCAATACGAATCTTAGTCATTTGCTGACGGTGACCGTTTTTCTTTTCGTATCCCTTTCTGCGTTTCTTTTTGTAAACGATGACCTTATCGGCCTTCAGATGGGAA
The DNA here is from genome assembly GCA_040381555.1 of Bacteroidia bacterium. Taxonomy (GTDB): domain Bacteria; phylum Bacteroidota; class Bacteroidia; order J057; family RFSG01; genus CANHCC01. The sequence goes on along the minus strand of JBEIHC010000007.1, from coordinate 4,670 downwards.
AGAATCGTGGCTTTAACGCTTGCTCCAGAAACAATGGGGGTTCCAATAACGATGGAACCATTGTTATCTGTCAACAAGACTTCGCCAAATTCAATACTAGCGCCTTCTTCCTGTGGCAAGCGATGCACATACAGGTTTTGGTCTTTCGCAACTTTGAATTGCTGTCCGGCTATATTTACTATTGCGTACATAAATGGATTGTGAAAAATTGAATTGCAAAGTTAATAGGTATATTTGCTTTTAACAAACAGAATTTCTCATTTTTGTCCTAAATTCAAAACACTCCCGATATGAAGTACCTATTTTTTTATATCTTGTTGATTATCACAGCTATTTCAATATCTTGTCGTTCCTCCAAAAAGATAAATTCTTCCACTCAAGCAACCAATCAATCCACATTGATCCAAAAATGCCCCGAAGCTTGGTATCGCAATCTCATGCCTGAGTCTGGAAAATCGCAACCAAATGAATACTTGATTGTAAATGGTGTAAGGGCAGAAATTGCCAATTATGATACAACTTGGATCCGGAAAAACTGCCCAACGCTTAGGCCGATTGAAGTGCATTGATTGTGTAGGAATTCAAACGGAAAATTGAATTTACACCCACTTTACCAGGATCCTGAAGATCCCCCTCCGCCGAAAGAACCACCGCCAAAGCCACCAAATCCGCCACCGCCGCCTCCAAATCCCCCCCCAGAGCCCCAACCAGAATGATGTCCTCTGCCTAGTTGACTCCCTAATAATAGGTAGGGGAGTGCTGAAGCCAATCCTCCGCCTCCACTGCCGCCCCCTCCCCCTTTACGGGATAAAAAGGCCAAGGCTATTACCCCAAAAATAAGCAGCAATACGACTAATCCGGCAATATCCTTTCCTTCGAAATCGCCTTTTCCATATTCCCCAGAAAAGGCAAACTCTCCTGAAGCAATTTGACCGGAAACTAAAATCCCTTCCGCCAACCCTTGATAATAATTCCCCTTTTTAAATTGGGGCTTCATATACTGATCGAATATCCTGCGAGTGGAAAGGTCTGTCAAAACAGGCTCAAGGCCTCTTCCCACTTGAAAGGAGTACCCTCGCTCTTTGATAAAAAGAACAATCAGAACACCATTATTTCTTTCTTTATTGCCGATTCCCCAAGTCCTAGCAACATTCAGGGCAAAATCCGAAAACTCGTACCCTTGGGCATCTGGAAAAATGGCTACCCCTATTTCATTGGAAGTACTATCGGCAATTTGTCGGATAAGTATATTCAGTTGCTGGGCTTCTTCCTTACTGAGCACACCAGCATAGTCATTCACAAATGAGGCTGGTTTTTCGGGAAAATCCTGAGCAGAAAGAATTCGCACTCCTCCTAAACAAATCAAAAGCAGCAGGAATCTGATCATTTGGCAAAACTGATGGCATTACTTAATTCATTTCTGTCATGAGAAAATCTGGGAAAATGTTGTACCAATTTCTCCGCAATTTTTTCGATGACCTCGCATAAGCCCTGCTGATATCTACCGGCAGCAAACTCTTGACCGAGTTTCTGTACCAATCCATCCCATCCTTGTGGATGAATGAATTGGTGTATTCCAGAATCTCCCAGAATGACCAATTTGTGATTCTCGAGAGCAATATAAATCAATACTCCATTTCTGAGTTCGGTATTTTGAAGTCCGAGAGTTTCAAAAACTTTTACTGCATGCTTATAGGGATCTTCCGTACAGGAGTTCTCAACATGTACTACTATTTCTCCAGAGGTGAGATTCTCTGCCTTCTCAATGGCTGATTCTACGGCTTTACAAAGTGACTCTGTAAAGATTTTGCGAGCATTACTCACTCTTTGTCTTTAAAAATCTTGCCAACAGAGGGAGCTGCTTCATTTTGGGCATCGCCTTCAAAATAGACTTTTTTCTCGAAGCCGAAGATAGCCGCAAATAAATTTCCTGGGAAAGTACGGATGCGGGTGTTATAGTCTTTTACGGAGGTGTTGAAATCCTGACGCGCGACATTTATGCGGTTTTCAGTACCTTCTAATTGTACCATCAAGTCTGAAAACTGCTGGGACGCTTTCAGGTCAGGATACTTTTCTACCACAACCATTAATCTGGAAAGGGCACCAGAGAAATTGGCTTGGGCTTTTTCGAAAGCCGCCATTTGCTCGGGGTTGTTTAACATGTCGGGATTTAAATTAAAGGAAGTGGCTTGTGAACGGGCGGCAATTACGCCTTCAAGCGTGGATTTTTCAAAATCGGCGGAACCTTTGACCGTTTCGACTAAGTTGGGAATTAAATCAAATCTGCGTTGATAAGCTGTTTTAACTTGGCCCCACTTTTCCAGAGATTGCTCTTCGAGAGAAATAATTGAATTGTAACTGGAAGAAAACCAAAGGAAAAGTAAAATAGGTATTCCAAGACCTAAAATCCATTTAAAGTACCGGAGAATAAAAAAACTTCTAAAAAAACTCATGTTTGTGTGTGTGAAATGTTTAGTTTTTAGATAAATACAGTTTGGAAACGATAAAACTAGGAAAAAGATACAGTCAATCCAATGGACATTTTAGACCGATTGTGGAAAAGAATTTTGTACGGCATTAAAAAAAAATGATTTTTGTGCGAATCAATTCCCGGGAAGTTATGAAAAAGCCCTTGAAAAAACAAACTAAAGCGCCCGCAAAAGCAGCAAAAACGGCTACTAAGAAGGCTATTGTTAAGGTTACCGTGAAACCTGCACAGGCAAAAAAGGCGAGTCCTCCTCCAAAGGTGAAGCCAAAAGCTGTGATTAAATCTGGGAAAACTTCTGAAAAACCGAACTCGGCCAAAAAATCTGTAACAAAACTTGTGGTTTCAAAAAATAGCCCCAAAGCAAAATTAGCAGTAACTTCAAAAACTGCTCAAGCTTCGGCAAAAAAAAATAGCCCCAAAGCAAAATCGGCAGTAACTTCAAAAACTGCTCAAGCTTCGGCAAAAAAAACTGTTCCAAAGGCCAAACAAGGTTCTGCCCCCAAAGTGGTTAGTCCAAAATCCAAGGTTATAGTCCCAAAATCGGGCAAACCTTCTACCGTACAAAAGCAATCAAACAAAGTGTCAGCGAAAAAAACTCAGAAATCCGCACCAATCTCCCAAGCAAGCCCCCAAACCACCTCTTCAAAATCAGCAAAGAAGGTAACCGTAGCCAAGGCTCCAAAATCAAGTCCAATACCCAAAACACAGCCTGCAAAGAGCTCCTCAAATAAGAAGGAATCGGCAGCCCCAGTGAAACAAAATATTGTTCAGAAAAAGGCCAGTCCAGCACTCACTGAGGCTCCTGCTAAAACTACTCCAGAGCAACTGAAGCAGAAAGGCGGGGAAAATAAGAAAGTACTCAAGAAAGTAACTCCGAAGCCTGCTGCTTCCAAAGTTTCGGATAAAGCATCTACCGAAAAAACAGCGCTTACGAAAGCTCAGGAAAAACAATCGGCTCCACTTTTCGAAAAAAGAAAGCCTGAAAAATCTTCGGGGAAAAAAGACGCAAAAGGAAAAAATGCCAATACCAAGCCAGCAAAACCAGTAGGAGAGGGGAATGGGTTGGATCCAGACATAGATGTTTCAGGAGTAGATCCAATTCTGGGAGGGGATGAGGTAGATGATAGCGAAGAACTCGCTCTGTTGACTCCAGAGCAAAAGAAACAAAGGAAAATTGAAAAAGATCGTCAGAAAAAACTGGAACTGAAACTCAAAAAAAATGAGCGAAACTTTATCAAACCAGAATTAGATCCTTCCATTCTTTCTGCAAATGCTGTTCGGAAGGAATTTTTAGAACTCAAATACTCTTTTGATTGTGAACCCCGTGATTTATTCATGGCTCTGACAAAACCAGAGTACATGCGGAATTGGTTGGCCGAACGAGTCGAACAAGATGATAAAACACATGTGTATTTCTTTCATTGGAGAAACTATACAGAATCTGCCAGAATAATCGAAAAAGTACAAGATCGCTACTTGAAGTGGCAATGGGTCGGGGGAGAAAGACCAAGTAATGAATTCCTAATTTTTTCCATCGATATGATTCCGGGAGATGTTTATGTGGACTTATATATCTTAGATATTTGTGAGCCCAATGAGAGAGAAATCATGACCAAAGGCTGGGATAAGCTGATGGACAGGCTGAGAGTGATTGTTTCTTGAAGCGGAGGGAATAGGGGTTAGTGGTTAGTGGTTAGTGGTTAGTGGTTAGGGAAGGCATAACTAATAACCAATAACTAATATCTTATAACTAACAACTAAAAAGCCATTCCTCAACCCCAGCAGTCATCCCGAGTAAGGCGGCAAATTATTTTTATACTCTAAAGCAATTTTTAGCGCCGCCTGTATCGTGGGAAGACGGAACATCTCCAAAAGCTTACGAGCATTGCCCGTCTTGCCTCGATACGGTGCTAGAAATACTTTAAAGCCCAATTTTAATTAGGCACCTACTCGGCATGACTATGTGGAATTGGCAATTCAAACATTTTGCGAGGAATCCAGTAAAAGGGTTAGTGGTTAGTGGTTAGTGATTAGTGGTTAGTGATTAGTGGTTAGTGGTTAGGGGTTAGTGGTTTGGGAAGGCATAACTAATAACTAATAACTAATAACTAATAACTAACAACTAAAAAGCTATTCCTCAACCCCAGCAGTCATCCCGAGTAAGGCGGCAAATTATTTTTAT